>JAZLHG010000281.1:0-4384 GCA_045616705.1 Lachnospiraceae bacterium
CTGCAAGGGCAACAGCCTGCATAGCCGACTGATCCTGTACCTGAAAATCCCCGTCCTGATATGCCTTCAAGCCATCAATCCTGTCATACTCTGTAAGGGTATAAGCATTGCACTGACCGGGAAGTCCTTCAATCTCAGGAAGCTTTTTAAGAACCGCTTCTCCATCCAGTTTGCGAATCAGTTCCTCTTCACGGATCTTAGATTCGTTGATTCTTACGGTAACATCCGCTGATTTCATAAATGCCTGAAGAATGTCTTCTACCTGACCCGGATAATGCTTCATAAAGTGCCTGGTAAGCATCATCGGCATGGAATACCGAACAGACAACACATCTTCTCTTGCATGACCATTTTCCTCTGTCAGGGAATCAACCGGCGAATCCGACCTTGCTATATTTCTTAATATACCGTTCACAAAGCCCTTCAGGGTTCTAAAGCCCTTCTTCTCAGCCAGTTTCACAGCCTCATTACAGACTGCGGAGTCCGGTATGGAATCCATGTATTTCAACTGATATACGCTCATCTCAAGAATGCACAAAATGACAGGCTTCATCTTCTTCGTGGGAGTCTTGGAGAAAGCATCAATAATATAATCCAGTTCGATTCTTCTCTCTACGCAACCCTCACAGACGCGCTTTATAAAGCTGCGATGCTGCCTGTCAAGATAGCTGTACTTATCCAGTACATCTCGTATTATTCTATTGCTGAAATCCTCGTCCTTTCTAATGAGCAGCAAGGTCTCAAGGATTATACTTCGATCATCTGTCAACCCAGAACGTCTCCTACTTCTATCTTATATCCCAGCAGGAAGTCTCTTGTCTTCATTCGCCTCTTACCTTCCAGCTGTAACTCTGTAATCTTAAGAACTCCGTCAGAGGTGTTCACGTAAATCGCATCCGCATCCACCTGAATAACGGTTCCCGGCGCCTCTGCATACTTCTTGTTAATGACTTCTGCCTTCCAGAGTTTTAAGGTCTTATCCTTATACATGGTATAGGTACTGGGCCAAGGATCCAGTCCACGGATTAATCGTTCAATTTCCGCAGCACTTCTTACAAATCGCACATATCCCAGTTTCTTATTTAACATCTTGGCGTAGCTGGCCTTAGACTCATCCTGCTTCACAGGATGTACATTACCCGCTTCGATTTCATCAAGAGCAGATACAATCAACTCTGCACCGGCTGAAGCAAGCTTATCGAACAGACTGCCTCCGGTCTCATCTGCCGCAACGGGAACCACCTTAGTGAACAGGATATCACCGGTATCCATCCCCTCGTCCATCTGCATCACCGTAACACCGGTCTCCTGCTCTCCTTCAATGATGGCCCACTGAATAGGTGCGGAACCGCGATACTTGGGAAGCAGAGAAGTATGTACATTGATACAGCCCTTCTCGGGGATCTCCAGAATCTCCTTGGGTAAGATTTTGCCGTAGGCTGCTACGACGAAAATATCCGCATCAAAAGAGCGAAATGTCTCATAAGCCTCTTCGCATCTTACCTTCTCAGGCTGATAAACGGGGATTCCCAGTTCCTTAGCAAGAACCTTCACTGCCGGCTCTGCCAGTTCCTTCCCTCTGCCCTTAGGCTTATCTGCCTGCGTAACAACAGCCGTCACGGTATGACGACTGTTACTGATTGATTGCAAAATTTCTGCCGCAAGATCCGGCGTTCCCATAAATACAATCTTCATTGTTTATTCCTCTTCGTAATCATTATCCAGTAATTCACCTTCCACCAGTTCTGTGTACAGGTGTCCATCTAAATGATCGATTTCATGGCAGAGCGCACGCGCAAGTAATTCTGTGCCTTCCACCTCATAACTCTCCATATTCTGATCAAGGGCCACTACTTTCACGTAGTTGGGTCGTGTTACAATTCCGTTCTTGCCGGGAACACTTAAGCAACCCTCATATCCTCTCTGCTCACCGCTTGTCTCCACAATACGGGGATTGATGAGAACAATCGGTCCTTCACCCACATCAATGACTACCAGTCTCTTCAGAATACCCACCTGAGGCGCTGCAAGGCCTACACCTTCTGCCTCATACATGGTATCAAGCATGTCCTCAATCAGAACAGACAGTCTGGGAGTCATCTCTGTAACTTCCTTACATACCTTATTCAGTACTGCATCTCCCTCTTCACGAATCGTTCTTAATGCCATTTCTATTCCTCTCTAATATCCATCTGTGGGATCAAAGTCAAAGGTTACCCGAATTCGGTTCTGACTATGATTGTTCACGTATGCTTCCATAAGATCCTTGACCCTGATTAATCGGTTATAATCATCCGCCTTCACGTAGATAATCTGTCGATAAATATCCTTCACCTTACGCACCGTTGCATCAGAAGGTCCTATCACTCTGCACATTATATCATTTTTCATCACATCTGCCAAATGCCCTGCATATTCCATGCACAGTCGTTCATCCGGTGACTCTGTCAGAACTGCCAACAAATGTGCAACAGGCGGATATCCCATCAGGTTTCTGTATGCAATTTCCTCCTGATAGAAACCTTCGTAGTCCTGCTTGCCGGCAGTTACAATGCTGTAATGCTCCGGATTATAGGTCTGAATCACAACATCGCCCTTAATATCCCCTCTTCCGGCTCTTCCTGCCGCCTGAGTAAGCAGTTGGAAGGTGCGTTCACTGGCCCTGTAATCGTTGGCATATAGAGACATATCCGCTGCAAGAATTCCTACTAACGTTACGTAAGGGAAATCATGACCCTTCACAATCATCTGGGTTCCCACCAGAATATCTGCCTCTCTATTGGCAAAGGAGCTGAGAATCTGCTCATAGCTGTCCTTACTCTTGGTTGTGTCGGCATCCATTCTTACTACACGGGCATAAGGAAATGCCTTCTTAATCAGCACCTCAATCTGTTCTGTGCCTGCACGCATGCCACCAATCATCTTGGACTGACACTCGGGACATTCCGTAGGCTTAACGGTCTCATATCCACAGTAATGGCACACCAATTTATTCCCTCTGTGTTCGGACAGGGACACATCGCAGTGGGGACATTTCAGTACGTGACCACAGCTACGACAGGAGATAAATCCTGCATAACCTCTTCTGTTTAGGAACAGCATCACCTGCTGGCCCTTCTCCAGTCGGTCTTCCATCTTCCGTTTTAATTCCCTGCTGAAAATAGACCGATTTCCACTATTTAATTCCTCTCTTAGATCCACAATGCTTACACCGGGAAGCACAGCTTCCTTGGCACGTTTTGAAAGGGTAAATTTCTTATAATTTCCCTGTTCTGCTTCATAGTACGAATTTAGAGAAGGCGTTGCGGAGCCTAAAATAACAGAAGCATGATGCAGTTCTGCCAGTTTAATGGCCACTTCTCTTGCATGATATTTGGGCATGGTATCACTATGGTAGGAATTCTCATGTTCCTCATCCATAACAATCAGTCCCAAGTCGGAAAAAGGGGTAAACAGCGCGGACCTTGGACCAATCATTACATCGATCAAGCCATTTCTTGCTCTGTCAAACTGATCAAACTTCTCGCCATCCGACAATTTGGAATGCAAGCAGGATACCCGGTCACCAAATCGTTTGTAGAATCGAAGCATGGTCTGGTAGGTAAGGGCAATCTCCGGAATTAACACGATTACCTTCCTGCCACTTGCCACAACTTCTTCTATGACTTCCATATAAACTTCTGTTTTACCACTTCCCGTAACGCCGTGAAGTAAATATGTATTATGTAAACCTTTTCGCAAATTGGTAATGATTTCATCTGCAATTTGGCGCTGCTGCTCGTTCAGTTCAAATTTCGCCTGGCGATCGGCATTCACACCGGTATTTCGATAGACACGTTCGCTGGTAATTCGAATCGTACCTTCCTCAACCATCAGTTTCATGGTAGAGGGGGCTATATTTAATTTACCGGTAATCAGAGAATATTCCAGACTCCCCTGTTCCATTAGTTCCGTAAGCAGTCTGTATCTGGCGGTTCTGTGCTTCTGCTGATAGACCCTGAGCCAGTCTAGTGCCTCTTCCTTCGTCACATTCAGCACCACTGTACGAATCTGCTTCTCCTTCACCTTCTTCTTAATGGGAAGTACGGTTTTAAGTGCTGTAATCATGGTAGAGCCGTACCGTTCCTTCATCCAAAAAGCCAGTTTTAGAAGTTTACTCTCAACAAGAGACGAATCTGTCACAATAGAAAGAATCTCTTTCTGTCTTGTCGGATCGAATGCAGCGTACTCCGTAAGTTCCAACACATAACCGTTAATTGACTTATTGCCTTTTCCAAAAGCAATACTTACCAAATCTCCTACGCCAATCTGATTCTCTAATTTCTTCGGAACGATGTATTGGAATGTTTTATCTAAATTTTCATGCGAAATATTAACAATAATA
>JAZLHG010000282.1:0-3003 GCA_045616705.1 Lachnospiraceae bacterium
AAGCAGCGAATGTTGTGCTGAAGAATCGCTAGATTTGTATATGCCGGCCTTGCCGGAAAATAGTACGCTGAATTGATTGACTGGATAGGTCAATATATTTTTGGAGTAGAATATTGATTAAATCACTCATTGATAAATATAAAAAGATGCCGCAGCAGGTTAGGGCTTCTCTGTGGTTCGTCATTTGCGGCCTGATTCAGAAGGGCATTTCATTCCTGACAACGCCGATATTCTCAAGACTGTTAACCACGACGGAGTATGGTGTCTACAGTTTGTTTATTACTTGGCAGAACGTGGTGACCATTGTTGCATCCTTAAATCTTGCCAGCGGTGTATACCTAAGAGGCCTCATTAAATACGAGGATGATTCCGATGAATTTACGGCATCCCTTCAGAGTCTGTATGTACTGAATTTCCTGATTGTATTCGGTGTGTACGGACTGTTCCATAATTTCTGGAATGATTTGTTCGACCTGCCCACCGTGTTCATGGTTTATATGTTTGCGGATATTCTGGTCAGGGTGGCATTTCAGTTCTGGTCCTGCAGACAACGTGTGCAGTTTCTGTATCGTGCATTGGTAGGCTTTACGGTATTAAATGCTGTTCTTCGTCCTGCTGTTGGTGTATGGGCGGTACTACACAGTACCGACAGAGTGCAGGGACGAATCGTGTCCATGATTGTGGTGGATGTGATTACATTCGGAGGCTTCTTCCTATCCTTCTTCCTCCGTAAGGGAAGAAAGATTTCTACGAAATACTGGCGATATGCACTTGGCTATAATCTGCCGTTAGTACCCCACTATTTGTCCCAGTTCGTGCTGAATCAGTCCGATAGAATTATGATTAAGGAACTGACCGGTACTTCTGATGCGGGTATCTACAGTCTGGCTTATAATGTGGCGGTTGTGCTGACCATTGTAAATCAGTCCATTCAGAATTCTTATAACCCCTGGATGTATCAGAAGATTCGTGATAAGGAGTACGACCGAATTGCTCCGGTCTCCTATTCCATTCTGGGTATTGTAGGTGCACTGAATCTGCTTCTGATTATTCTGGGTCCGGAGATTATCTGGCTGATGGCTCCGGTAGAGTATCATGCGGCGATCTGGGTAATTCCTCCGGTTGCAATGGGTACTTACTTCATGTTTGTCTATGGCCTCTTCTCTAACTTCGAGTTCTATTTCGAGAAGACCAAGTACATGATGGTGGCATCGGTATCAGGAGCGGTATTAAATATCGTACTGAATTATATTTTCATTCAGAAATATGGCTTCTTGGCAGCAGGCTATACAACGATGGTATGTTATCTCTGCTACTGCATTGCACACTATCTGCTGATGCGCAGTATTCTGAAGAGAGAACTTCCGGATGTTAAGATTTATGACATGCGAATCATTATGCTGATCAGCGTAGCTTTTGTGCTGGTGGGTGCAATCTTTATGGTTCTGTACAATAATCCAATCGTTCGATATGTCTTGATTCTTATTGCATGCATATTTGCACTGATTTACAGACGTAAGCTCACAAGCCTTGTGAAGAATATTTTATCCCTGAAGGGACAGAGCAAGAAACAGAACTCCTAGTATCGGAGTCAGAATATAGAATAACAGGTGATATCATGAAAACACAGATCAACTTGGATCATAAAACTATATTGGTGACAGGATGTGCCGGATTTATCGGTGCAGCACTGATTCAGAGACTATTAAGAGAGAAGAACGGTGTTCGTGTAATCGGTATCGATAACATGAATGACTATTATGATGTGTCTCTTAAGGAATTCAGACTCAGTCAGATTGAGAAGACAGAAACCGACGGGGAATTTATTTTCCGTAAGGGGTCCATTGGTGATGGAGATTTCGTTAAGGCGGTCTTCGAAGAGTATGAGCCGGATGTGGTTGTAAACCTTGCGGCACAGGCCGGCGTTCCCTATTCCATCGACCATCCCGATGCTTACATGGAGAGTAATGTAATGGGCTTCTATCATATTCTGGAAGCCTGCAGACACTCCTATGATTCCGGTAAGAGCGGTGTTGCGCATTTGGTGTACGCCTCTTCTTCCTCTGTGTACGGTAACAATACCAAGGTGCCGTATTCCACCGATGATCCTGTGGATCATCCTGTATCGCTTTATGCAGCAACCAAGAAGTCGGATGAGCTGATGGGACACTGCTATGCCAAACTCTATAACATTCCCATGACAGGACTTCGATTCTTTACCGTGTATGGACCGGCAGGAAGACCGGATATGGCGTATTTCGGTTTCACCAATAAGCTTCGTAACAATGAGACCATTAAGATTTTTAATTATGGAAACTGTAAGCGTGACTTTACCTATATTGACGATATTGTAGAGGGCGTAATTCGTATTATGCAGGGTGCTCCTGAACGGGCAGTAGGAGAAGATGGTCTGCCTTTAGCACCTTATGCGCTTTATAACATTGGTAACAGTAATCCGGAGAACTTGCTGGATTTCGTAGATATTCTTCAGCAGGAGCTGATTGCCGCCGGCATTCTTCCTGCAGATTATGATTTCGAGTCTCATAAGGAACTGGTGCCCATGCAGGCTGGTGATGTGCCCATTACTTATGCTGACACGGAGCCCCTTCTTAGAGATTTCGGCTTTAAGCCGAAGACTTCCTTAAGAGACGGTCTTAGAAATTTTGCCAAGTGGTATCGCGAGTTCTATCTGTAGGAGGCTTCAGTGAAAAAGGGTTTATTCTTATTCTATGATGCAAGTAAGACCATGGAACATCCCAAGCAGAGCGGAATTTTTCGGAAGATTTCTGCTCAGGTAGCGGCACTTAGCAGGGAAGGGGAGACGGAATGTGAATTAATGGTGATTCCCCGCCCGGATTGTGGCCGTATCGCCTTATTTGCCAAATATTTATTTGCCGATCAGTACGCACCTTATTACGACAGAATCAAGGATTGCGACTTCATCTATATCAGAAGATTTCTGCCGACTAACGTGGGCCTCATTAAGCTCCTTAAGAAGCTTAA
>JAZLHG010000283.1:0-1687 GCA_045616705.1 Lachnospiraceae bacterium
AAGTATCATGGAGTTACTGCAGAGGGCATTGTTGAGAGTGCACTTGATAAGGTCCATATGATTGAGGATATGGACTATGACAGAATTGTAGTTAGTATCAAGTCTTCAGATGTATTAATGTGCTATAAGGCTCACTGTATGCTGGCGCCTCTGTGTAAATATCCCTTGCATGTGGGAATTACCGAGGCGGGAACTGTGAAGGCCGGTAATATTAAATCTGCCATTGGATTGGGATTAATTCTGAATCAAGGTATCGGTGATACCATACGAGTATCACTTACCGGGGACCCTGTTGAGGAGATTATTTCCGCCAAACATATCCTTAGGACTCTTGGGCTTAGAACAGGCGGTATTGAGGTGGTGTCATGTCCTACCTGTGGAAGAACCAATATTGACCTGATTTCACTAGCTTCAGCTGTGGAACAGCTGGTTGCCGGATATGACCTTAATCTGAAGGTTGCTGTTATGGGCTGTGTGGTAAATGGCCCCGGTGAAGCAAGAGAGGCAGATTTGGGTGTTGCAGGTGGCATTGGAGAAGGCTTGTTATTTAAAAAGGGTGTTATTTTCCGTAAGGTACCTGAAGAAGAATTATTGGAAGCATTGAAGTACGAATTGGAGCATTGGAATGGCTGACCGCATATTAAACGTATTTCCAACGTTACAATTGAATAAGAAATTGGAATCTCTTATGGATGATGTGGTTGTAGAACGAATCGCATATAACAGAGACCACACAGAAATGCCAATTTATCTGGATTCTCCACATATTATAGACTGGACTTCCCTTCGAGGCGTGGAGAATGAATTGAGTAAGCAGGTTCTGGCCGGAGCAGGTCTTAAACCTGTTATTCGTGAGAGGTTTCATTTATCGGAACAATATACGGCGTCGGCAATTATCGACGTCTATTTAGGTAGCATTCTTGCAGAATTAAAGGAATATAATCACTTCCTGCATAGACTGATAGATCGTGCTGAGTTTGAATATCCTGAGGATAAGGTGGTTAGGGTTAGCCTAGAGGATACCATTGTTGCCCATGCCAAAGAAAGAGAACTGACAGAACTGCTTGATAAGATTCTGAATGAGAGATGTGGTGTGGGCGTTAATATTCTGATTGATTATCACGAGGCCAAAGAGAACAAAGCCAGAGAAGACTCCGAAAGAGTGTTTGCAGAGGAAATCAAAAGAATTACAGAAGAGGTTGAGGCTCGTTCTCAGGCTCAGGTTCCCGGACTTGTCAAGGAAGAGCCCAAGAAGAAATCGGATCATACCAAGTCAGAGAACAGTAAGGCAGAGAAGAAACAGAAAGAGAAATCTGCAGGAGATACGGGAGCGGATGCTCGTTCCAATAGATCGTTTACGCCGAAGTCAAGAAACGGATACGGTTATTCATCTGCAAATGCAGATCCGAATCTGTTCTTTGGTCGTGATTTCAATGAAGAGGCTATCCCTATTTCCGATATTATCGGGGAAATCGGTGAAGTTGTAATAACGGGTCAGGTAATCAGAGTTGAAGTTCGCGAGATGCGTAATGAGAAGAAACTTGTGATTTTCGATATTACAGACTATACGGATACCATATCCGTTAAGATGTTCCCCAGAGAGAATCAGGAAGAAGCGGTACTTAAGAATGTTACGGAAGGAGCATTCTTAACCATGAAGGCAACCCCTTCTGTAGACCGTTATGAT
>JAZLHG010000284.1:0-1891 GCA_045616705.1 Lachnospiraceae bacterium
AGGAAGAACCTTTGCACGCTCAACCATGGTAGGAACACCGTCATCTCCCAGAACGGAAATCAGTGCTTCTCCGGTTCCCAGTTCACCCAGTGCAGTGAATGTATCAAATGCAGGGTTCTCTCTGAATCCGGCTGCAACTGCCTTCATAGCCTTCTGCTCGTTGGGAGTATATGCATGTAATGCATGCTGTACTTTATTACCAAGCTGTGACAGAACCCCATCGGGAATATCCTTCGGATTCTGTGTTACGAAATAAATACCTACACCCTTAGAACGGATTAACTTCACAACCTGTTCAATCTTCTCAAGAAGAACCTTGGATGCTCCATCAAAGAGCATATGTGCCTCGTCGAAGAAGAATACCATCTTGGGCTTATCACAGTCACCAACTTCAGGAAGGGTCTCAAACAGTTCGGAAATCATCCATAATAAGAACATGGAATAGGTCTTAGGATTCATCATCAGTTTCTGACAATCAAGAACCTGAATAAATCCCTTACCCCTGGAATCTACAGCCAGCCAATCCTTAATATTCAGTGCAGGCTCAGCGAAGAACTCCTCACCACCATCAGACTCAAGAGATACCACCGCACGAATAATTGCGGAGATGCTCTGCTGAGGAACATTACCGTACTGCATGGAGAATTCCTTGGAATTCTCGCTTACATACTGAAGCATCTTCCTAAGATCCTTGGTATCGATCAGAAGAAGGCTATTATCGTCTGCAATCTTAAATACTACATTCAGAATATCAGTCTGAACATCATTAAGACCCATCAGACGGCTCAGAAGCAAAGGTCCCATCTCAGAAATGGTGGTACGAAGCGGCATACCCTTTTCGCCATATACATCCCAATAGTTAACCGGATAAGAATCGAAATTAAATCCAGCCTCTGCAAGCCCGAAATATTCCATTCTCTTAATCATATCTTCACTGTTTACGCCTTCTTTGCACATGCCTGCAAGGTCGCCCTTTGCATCAGCAAGGAATACGGGGATTCCTGCATCTGAGAAGGATTCAGCCATTACCTTCAGAGTAACGGTCTTACCTGTACCGGTTGCACCTGCGATTAAACCATGACGGTTCGCCATCTTGGGGGAAATGCAGACATTGCCTGCTTCGGATTTCGCAATCCAAATCTTACCATCTCTAAACATTGTTGTTCCTCCTGGGACCTAAATACTTGTACTAAACATCGAATCATTTATCGTCACAAACAGACGAAATTATTATACCACAAATCAACATATAAAACATTTAAAAAATATTTCAAAAAAACACTTGCCAAAACAAAAAAGATGATATATTATTTACTAGTACGGCTCGTTGGTCAAGCGGTTAAGACGTCGCCCTCTCACGGCGAAAACAGCGGTTCGATTCCGCTACGAGCTGCTCGTTCAAAATTGAACAGCCCAACCCAAAGAAACCTTGAAATCAATTGATTTCAAGGTTTTCTTTTTGTATCAATCATGAAAGGCCGAATTCCTGGAATTCGGCCCTGCGTTGCATTATACTAAATCTTCAATCCGCTTCATAATATCTTCCCATGTTATTTGATGTTCAATTGCCGCTTTCATCTCCATCGCTTTTTCTCGCATAGCCGTGGACCCGGCAACCTCCATGGTTGTCTCGTAAATTTCCTTCGTATTCTGTATAAAGGAATGAATTCTTTTGGCTACACCAATCTGAACCAATTGCTTTGCATTGGTAATCTGATCATTAATAAACGGCATTGCCACCATAGGCACGCCCAAACATAATGCTTCATTTATGCTATTCATTCCGCAATGGGTTAGAAATACATCTGCCTTCGATAGCACTTCTATCTGCGGCACAAATGAATATGCGTGGATATTATCCGGAATTACGCCCAGCGAGTCCGTTGCAATC
>JAZLHG010000285.1:0-1696 GCA_045616705.1 Lachnospiraceae bacterium
AGAGAGGTTCGTTATGGTAGTAGATATTGCAGTGTTAGGTTACGGTACAGTTGGTTCAGGTGTTGTGGAAGTCATCAATACCAACCAAGACAGCATCAATAAGAAGGCAGGCGCAGATATTAATGTGAAATATGTACTGGACCTTCGTGATTTTGCGGGGGACCCGGTGGAGAAGGTGCTGGTTCATGATTTCGATGTGATCTTAAACGATCCTGAGGTTAAGATTGTCGTTGAAGTAATGGGTGGCGTGGAGCCTGCTTATACTTTCGTTAAGAAGTGTCTTCTTAGCGGTAAGAGCGTATGTACTTCCAATAAGGAACTGGTTGCCAAGCACGGTCCCGAGCTTCTGCAGATTGCTCGTGATCAGTCCATTAATTTCCTGTTTGAAGCAAGCTGTGGCGGTGGTATTCCCATTATCCGTCCCCTCAATTCTTCTCTTACTGCAGACGAACTGCTTGAGATTACAGGTATCTTAAATGGTACCACCAACTATATTCTCAGCAAGATGGCTGACGAGGGCTGGGAATTTGATGCAGCACTTAAGAAGGCTCAGGAACTGGGTTATGCAGAGCGTAATCCGGAGGCTGACGTTGAGGGATATGACGCGTGCCGCAAAATCGCAATCCTTTCCTCTCTTGCCTTTGGCGATCATGTTGATTTCGAAGAGATTTATACAGAGGGTATCACGAAGATTACCGCTACAGATATTAAATTTGCCAAGTTACTTGGCTTACGCGTGAAGTTACTCGCATCCAGTAAGAGAGAAGGTGGCAAGTATTTCGCAATGGTTGCGCCCTTCTTAGTACCTACCACACATCCGTTATATCCTGTAAGTGATGTTTTTAATGCAATTTTTGTCAAGGGTAATGTACTGGGTGATGTGATGTTCTACGGAAGCGGTGCAGGTAAGCTTCCTACAGCCAGTGCGGTTGTATCTGATGTTGTAGATGCGGCCAAGCATTTGCACACCAACATTATTTCCTTCTGGAGTAGTGAGAAACTGCAGCTTACCAAGGTTGACCACGCGGTAAGACGTTTCTTCGTTCGCATGAGCGGAGAGAGCGTATCCAGTCAGGTTCAGGAGCAGTTTGGTGCTGTTGATGTATTAACAATTCCTGAGGTTAGCGGAGAATACGGATTTGTTACAGAAGCCCTTAGCGAGCAGGAATTCAAGGAGAAGCTGGCCAAACTTGATGGTGTATTAAACAGCATTCGTATGCTGTAATCATAAGAGGAGACAGAGATTATGAAGTATGTAATTGTTCTGGGAGACGGAATGGCAGATGAGCCTCTTGCTGAGCTGTCGGGCAAGACCTGTCTTGACTTCGCTAAGACGCCGATGATGGATGAGCTTAGTGAAAATGCAGAAATGGGTCTGGTACATACCATTCCGGAAGGAATGAAGCCCGGTACCGACACAGCAAATCTGGCAGTTATGGGATATGACCCCAAGAAATATTATTCAGGCAGATCACCCCTTGAAGCGTTATCCATTGGTGTTCCCATGAAGGATACAGATATTGCCCTTCGTTGTAACATTGTTACCATTTCGGACGATGAACCGAATTTCGAAGATAAGATTATTATTGATCATAGTTCCAGTGAGATTAGTACAGAGGATGCGGCTGTGCTTCTTAAAGCCGTTGCGGACGTGCTGGAAGATGAGACCTACAAGTTCTATGTAGGAACCAAGTCG
>JAZLHG010000286.1:0-3142 GCA_045616705.1 Lachnospiraceae bacterium
CCTGGCAAGTGCTACTCGTCCAATATTCTCCGTTACATGGTTATTGGCATAATACTTCTTCACTTCCATCTCCAGTTCCAGTAAAATGCTGTCACCGTCATGGGCATTGGCAATCACAACATAGCCATTCTCCTGTGTGCATCCAGTCAGTTCTTGATCATTGTGCTTCAGACTGAATTCCTCTGCCCAGTCCGGAATTCTTATATACAGATTGATACCATCTAATTTCTCTGTCTGTACCTTAAATGCAACAGTTCCGGACTTGGGATAATCTGTTTTCTGAATCAACGTAATGTGGCCACCCTTATATTCCTCCGTTACCGTAGAATCTACGAAGAGATTCACCAGGATACCCTCTTCCTTAAAGGTGTAGAGATACTTCTCAAGAGAAGTTGTGAGCCTTGCTAAGTTCGGAGGACAGCATGCACATCCAAGCCAGGCAGGGCGCACCGGCTTAACATGGGACTTGGTAGGGTCCTTCCGATCCTTCTTAGGATCCACTTCCAGGGGATTCACATAGAAGAAATGCTTGCCATCAAGGGCCATTCCGGAAATAACGGAATTATAAAGTGCACGCTCCATCACATCTGCGTAGTGACCATCTGTCTCCAGTTTCAGCATCTGTCTAGCTACAAACATCAGACCGATGGCTGCACAGGTCTCGCAGTACATGGTATCATTGGGCAGGTCATAATCCAGGGTAAAGGATTCACGAATAACGGTAGAACCAATACCACCGGTAATGTACAATCTCTTATTCACCACGTTGTTCCACAGGGTTTTGCAAGCATTCTTAAGTTCTTCGCTTCCGGTTGCTTCTGCAAGATCTGCAAGGGCTGTAACCATATATACCAGTCGCACAGCATGTCCTTCTGCGGTAGTCTGCTCCGTAATGGGAGCATGATTCTGAAAATAGCTGTCCGGTGATGACAGAATATTCTTAATAATCTCCTCAGGGTCATTAAAACTCTGTTTACGGAAGAAGTCAGGATCCGTACCACGCATGCGAAGGAAATATTCGGTAAGTTTCAAATATCGCTCATTGCCGGTAACATGATACAGTCTCATGAGACCAATCTCCACTTCCTCATGGCCATCATATCCGTGAATCTTACCTTCTTCAGGTCCGAAATCTTCATCAATACGATCAGCAAGTCTTACCGCAATCTGCAGTGCAGCATTGCTTCCGGTGGCTTCATAATAGGCCACTGCCGCTTCCATGTAATGGCCCGCACAATACAGTTCATGGCTCTCGCCCAGTCTCTTATATCTACGGTCAGGGCACTTAATGGTGAAATAGGTATTGAGATAACCGTCTTCGCACTGTGCCTCCCCAATCAGCTGAACCACTTCATCCGCTGTCTTCTGAAGAACCGGGTCCGGATGGTCCATTAGAGAATAAGCCACTGCTTCCAGCCATTTGTAGACATCACTGTCCTGAAATACCCAGCCGTAATGGCTGCCTTCTGTTCTTCCGGCAGCTATTTTGAAATTCTCGATAGCATGGCTCTTCTCGTTGGGAATAAAATCGTCATCTCGCTCCCTCTCAATTACGATATCCGCCTGATCATTTAATACAGACCACTGAAAGGGAATCATTTCCGTTCTTACCAGTTCCCTGTATCGTCTCCAAAAAGTATCTGTAATCTTATAAGTCATTTTCGAACCTCTTATTCTATATTCAAAACGGGACAGAGACCATTGTCCCTGCCCCGCTTCACAATCAGTATCTTAATTATTTGCCGATGATTCCATCGATTGTTGCCTGAGCTTCTGCTGCAGCGTCTGCGGGCTCGCTCTGGCCTGTAATTACCTTGTTGAATGCAAGTGAAATTGCATCGGAGATATCCGGCCACTCAGGAAGAGGACCTCTAGCGCCTGCATACTGCATCTCATCTACGAATACCTGGTATACATCATCACCATCAAACTGATGCTCAGCAATTGTTGAGTCGGAAGAAATGTATCCCATATGCTCCATCATGTAGAGACAGGTCTCACCGCTTGTAGCATACTTAAGGAAGTTGATTGCACCTTCTTCGTTACCGCCGGCGATAACAGCATAGTTCTCACCGCCAAGACCGGAAGCCTGAACTGCATCCTGAGGAATAGGAGCTACGTTCCACTTAAAGTCCTTGATGTTCTCACGCATGGTAGGAATCTGCCATGTACCATTGATCATCATTGCAAGGTTACCTGCGCTGAACTGATTCATGGTATCACCCTGTGTCCAGTTGATTGCTTCCTTCGGGAATGCACCTGCATCTACAAGATCCTTCTCGAACTGAAGAGCCTTGATACCACCTTCGGAATTGATTTCGTAAGAAGTTGCACCTGTGGACCATACCCAAGGAAGGAAGTTGAAGGTACCTTCTTCGTTCTGAACGGACCAGTGACCGAAACCGTATACATTGTCCTTGGTTGTCTTCTTAGCTACATCAAGGAGCTCATCCCAATTTGTAGGAACTGCGCAACCTGCATCATTTAACATATCTTCATTGTAGAACAGTACTAAGTCGTTGCTTCCAAAAGGAACACCGTAGAGCTTGCCATCCAGTGTACAGGAATTAACAGGACCGGGATAGTATGTGCTAACATCGAATCTGTCTGTGATATCAGCGAAAACGCCCATTGCTGCATATGCTGCATGATCGGGGTTATCAAGGATTACGATGTCGGGAAGTTCGCCTGCGGAAGCACCAACGGAGAGCTGCTTCTTGAAATCTGCGAAAGGAACATACTTAGCTTCAACATGAAGCTGTGTCTGCTGATTATTGTAAGCTTCGATAATGTGGTTCAGTGCCTGCTGATGACCTTCTGTCTCCCAGTAGTACCAAATTGTTACATTACCAACCGCTTCTGTTGCTTCTACTTCTGCAACTTCTGCTTCTGCAGCAACCTCTGCTGCGTTCTCAACGGGAGCTGCAGGTTCTGCTGCTGCCGGAGCTGCTTCCTGAGCTGCCTGTCCGCAGCCGGATAACATGGATACAACCATTGCCATAGCGATGACTGTTGATAATAATTTCTTTTTCATCTGAAACCTCCTGATAAATACATTAGTAACATAAGAAAACCGGTTTTGTATTGATTGTAATTGCATTATAGCTGTCAATATCTGTCACCAAAACTCAACTATTCTTAA
>JAZLHG010000287.1:0-5119 GCA_045616705.1 Lachnospiraceae bacterium
TGGGTGTTATTGATCATTATAATGGATCTGAACGAAGTGTTAAGACCTTATCCGGTGGTGAATCCTTTATGGCATCCCTATCTCTGGCGCTGGGTCTGTCCGATGAGGTGCAGTCATCAGCAGGAGGCATCCGAATTGACAGCATGTTTGTGGATGAGGGCTTTGGAACTCTTGATCCGGAGACGTTAGAGCAGGCCTATGTAGCTCTGGCAGGACTAACAGAAGGCAATCGTTTGGTTGGCATTATTTCCCACGTTGCCGACCTTAAAGAGAAGATTGATAAGCAGGTTATTGTGACCAAAGCCAAGAGCGGCGGCAGTAGTGTACGGGTAGAAGTATAGCCAAATCATTCGGTATCCCATTAGGCGACCTTGCAGAAATCGCTTTTGTGTATGATAGGTACATAGCAAATCGTTGTGAAAGCCATTACGAAATGTAAGGTCTGCAAATGTGATTAGGAGGTAAGAATGATGAACAAGATGAAGGACACGACAATTTATAAGACCGGTATTATGGGTGTTATTGTTGGTGATGCGCTGGGTTGTCCCGTACAGTTTCATTCCAGAACAGAGGTTGCTAAGAATCCTATTACAGAAATGCGAGGATATGGCACGTTTAATGTGCCGGAGGGAAGCTGGACGGATGACAGCAGTCTCACCTTGGCAACCTATGCAAGCATTCGTACCCTGGGTCGTATTGATCTTGACGATATTATGAATCGATTTATGGATTGGTTATATACAGGGGCCTATACACCCTATAACCGTGCTTATGATGTAGGTAACACCTGCAGACATGCAATTGCAGATTATTCCATAAATCACGATGTCAGAACCTGCGGTCCCAGAAGACATTTGGATAACGGTAACGGTTCGCTGATGCGTATCCTGCCGGTATGCATCTATGCATATGATCAGGTGAAGTTCGGTATTATGAAAGAGGACGCAGCCCTGGAGCTGGTTCATCAGGTATCCGCATTGACCCATGGTCATCGTCGTAGCAAAATGTGCTGTGGATTATACTATTTCATGGTGAAGCATATCCTGGACGATGGGGCTGACAAGTCTCTGATTGACTGCCTTCAGGATGGAATTACCGAGGGTCTTCAATTGTATGCAGGAAACGATGTCTACGCCGATCAGCTTGATTTCGTATGTCGCCTTACAGACCTTCATCAGTTTAAGGATGTAGACGCCAGCCGAATTAGCAGTGGTGGTTACGTCATTGATTCCATTGAGGCTGCTATCTGGTCACTGATTACAACGGATTCTCTGCAGGATGCCCTGCTTACTGCAGTAAATCTGGGAGATGATACAGATACGGTTGCTGCTATCGCAGGCGGACTGGCTGCACTTTACTATGGTTATGATGCCATTCCTACAGACTGGATTCAGGCCATTCAGAAGAGAGGATGGATTGAGGAGCTGATCGGATAATTTGGTCATGGATGTTTATGGCTGACAACATGTGGAGAAAATCAATGAATCGAAAGGAGTAAGGATATGTCGATAGAGAATACAAGACAGATTACATGCCCTAATTGCGGCACAGAAGGGAAAATGGTTATATGGGAGAGCCTGAATACGCAGCTGGACCCGGAGATGAAGGCCAAGGTGGTGTCAGGTGAACTGTTCCAATACACCTGTCCCAAGTGCAAGTCGGTTCATAACGTGGTCTATGATATGTTGTATCATCAGATGGAGGATCACCTGATGATTCAGCTGGTCAACACGGAAGAGTCAGCCAGGGAGGCAGTAAAGCAGTTTGCCCAATTTGCAAACGGTGGAATTCCGGGACTCCCCAATATCGACATGGGATACCGTTATCGAGTGGTGATGTCCCTAAATCAGCTGCGGGAGAAGATTTATATCTTCGACCAGGGCCTTGACGATCGGGTGCTTGAGATTATGAAATTAATCCTGAAGGCCCAGCTGTCAGAATCCAACCCTGATCTTCAGATTGAAGAAATGCTTCTGAACCCTTCGGAAAATGGTCCGCAGAGCTTCTCGGTTAAATTAGAAAACGGCCAGTGGGGCGAACTTCCCTACGGCGAAGATTTGTATGAGATGCTCAAGGACAAGGCCTCCAATCCGGACGATGACGGCAAGCACGAGCTGGTTGTAAGCGAGCGTTGGGCGCTGGCACAGATAGAGGCAGGATGCTTGAATCGATGAAGGATGACCGATAAACAGAGTTAAATATAGTGGAAATATAACGCAAAGGGCAGAATTTGGCCGATATTTGGTCAAATCCTGCCTTTTGTGTGGTGAGAATTGGACAGTATTCTGAATTATAATCTAACCATGAGGCTCCAATAGGGGCTGATGATAAGATTCCCGAATGGGAACGGTGGAGATAGAACATACTTGAAGGAGGACAGAATATGTCTAAGAAGAACAACGAAATCTATTTCACAATTACCGGAATGAACTATTTCCATGGTCAGAACTTCCTTAAGAAGGGAATGGAAGTGAAGCTTGTTAAAGAGCCTGATAACAAGTTCGACAAGGAGGCTATTCTGGTAAGAATCGATGGCCTTGGGGACATCGGACATGTGGCAAACAGCCACAAGACCGTAATCGGAGAATGCTACAGCGCAGGCCGCCTGTACGATAAGATCGGCAAGAAGGCTGTGGGCAAAGTGAAGTTCATCATGGACTACGGCGCAATATGCGTGCTGAAGTAGGGGGCTTCATTGTACAGATAAAACGTCTAAAGAAATAGTGGCTTGGGCGAAGAAATAGCATGTAATGCTACTTCGCCTTGCCACATATTTTTTGTTGTGGTAGAATCTGTCCAAAGCATATTTTTCATATCTACATGGTGTGATTTGTATCACAACAATGTCTAAAAACATATCTGTTTATCTTGGAAATTCATGCTTTAGATTCATATTCATAGCGGGAGTTCTGAGTAAGCGGTTATCGTTTATGGGCGCATTTTATTCTGCTCATTGTGGCGTCTGCATCCTTATGTGCTCCTGCTTATATCACAGGAGGAAAGCAAATGGAAAATTTCTATGGAATGTCGAATGATTATGCCTTCAAGGCAACGTTGCAAGAATGTGAGGATGTACTTCGCAATCTGATTGCGTCTCTTCTGAATATAGACGAAGAAGAGATTGTATCGTGTACTATTGAGAATCCGATTATATTGGGAGAGACAATAGATAGCAAAGACTGTGAACTTGATATTCGGCTTAATTTGAATAATACCGAAAATATAAACATCGAACTACAGATGAGAAAACAGGATTTCTGGCCTGAAAGGTCATTGTTATATTGGGCAAGAACCTATGATGACTTAAAAACCGGTGAGAATTATGATCAGCTGAAAATGACGTATCACATTGGGATTATAGATTTTGATGTATTTGCTGATAATAATGAGTTATACTCTGAATATAGAATCTTAAACGCAAGAACTGGATCGTTGTATTCTGACAAATTTTGTACAAAGGTTTTAAATTTAAAACACATAGACAATCCGTTAGATGCTGATCCCAGAGTGATAAAATGGGCCAGAATATTCAAAGCTAAAACGTTGAGTGAACTTGAGCAAATCATAGGTAGTGAGGAGGTTTTTAAGAATATGGTATTCGAACTTAAAAAGCTAAGCGAAGATGAAAAAATCAGGCAACAGATGCGTGCCAGAGCAGATTATGAGAGCCGACTCGCGACGGCAAAAGGAGCCGGAATCAGGGAAGGAATAGAGCAAGGAAGAGAAAGCGTAATAATGACCATTTTGTCGAGTGGAAAAACACCGGAGATGGTTGCTGAGTTCACCGGAATTCCTTTGGAGAAGATTATTGAGGTTCAGCAGAAGCACATGCTGCAAAATGCATAAAAAAGTTACGCAAATGTTTGCCCATTTTACAATTGACCTTGCATTGCTACGACCATATAATTAAGTATATAAACTAAATCTCAAAGGAGACCTTGTCATGTCAGAATCAGGAGTGGCTAATTTCACGTGTAAAGCGTGCGGCGCACAGTTAAGAATACCCAACAACCCCAGGGGTAACGTGTACTGCGAATACTGCGGTGCAGAGAACTACATCACAGGCGTAGTTAAGAACGCAGAAATCAAGAAGAAAAACGACGTTAACAGTGGTATTCCCTTATTTCTGAATGAGGCCAAGATTCATAGACTCCTTATGAGAGAATTGGCTAAGAATGTATACTCATCATGGGATATGTTCCAGAAGATCGAAGTGCTCAAGGTAGAGAAGTGTACTGTACCCGCTTACTATATTTTCTGTAACGGAACACTGAACTTCGCATATGAGCAGGGCGTAGTTAAGGAACGCCAGAAGATGGTTAGACGTGGCAATGAGAATGTCATTGTGAACGAGAAGTACACAGAGTGGCTTCCTTATCAGTCATCTATTTCTGAGTCCAGGGGATTCTTCGTTCCAGCGAACCAGGAGTGGTCTGATCTGACATTGAAGTTCTACCAGAATCTGAATCCTTCACTGCTTGTGGATATTGAGAAGTTAGAGTACCCTGCAGATACTGTTGGATTCGAGAACGACCTTCCGGTAGCATCCTCTGTTAACGACTACATCATGCCTACCATGAAGGAGCTTCTTGCAACGAAGGCTAAGGATAGCTTAAGAGGTCGTCAGTTCAGAAATCTTACCTCAAATGGTGAGAACATCCAGAAGGACACAGAGACCCGTGTGCTGCTGAGCTTCTACTGGGTGAAGTTCGAATACGAGAAGAAATTATATCATGCATATATTACCAACAATGGCGAAATCATTGATTGTGAGCCGCTTCCTGAGGATGAGGTTAGAGTATCTGCTCTTCGCACGAAGCAGGCAGAACTTAAGAACTCCAAGCCGGATAATCTCTTATGGATTATTCTTACTGTTGTAGGTGCAGTATTAACGGTTGTACTGCTTGGTCTCATTAAGGGTTGGGTACTTCTGTTCCCGATTCCCGGTATTGGCGTTGCTACTTACTTCAACATGAAGAAGATCAAGGAAAATAACATCGTCAAAGCCGGTATACAGGCCGAAATTGATGCTATGATGGATACCATTCCTCGTATGTACAGGCAGCGTGTGGCAGAACGTCAGGCATTACCCGGTATACTGGAACATCTCAGTGGCAAT
>JAZLHG010000288.1:0-2022 GCA_045616705.1 Lachnospiraceae bacterium
TTATTGAAGACTATGAGAGACCTTGTGTATTCATTAAGATTCAGTATACAGTAGGTTTGGAAGGTACAAACATCTTAATCCTTAAGGAGAATGATGTTAAGATTATTACCGATCTCATGATGGGCGGAGACGGTACAAATACCGAAGGCGAGTTAGGCGAGTTGCATTTGAGTGCGATTTCAGAAGCAATGAATCAGATGATGGGTTCCAGTGCGACTTCGTTATCCTCCATGCTCGGTAAGACAATTGATATTTCTCCACCGGACAGTGTGCTGTTAGATACAGACAGTATGAAGAATGGCGAAGATATTTCTCCGTTCCTTGGTGGTGAATTTGTTAAAATTACATTCCGTATGCAGATTGGTGACTTGGTAGATTCCAAGATTATGCAATTGTATCCTATGGAATTTGCAAAGACTCTGTATGGATACTTCATGGATAATCAGGAACCGGAGCCTGCCAAGCCGTTGATGACACCGGAAATGTCCACCCCTACACCCCCTCCTGCTTCAGCACCTATGGATATGGGAATGAACATGGGTATGGACAACATGGATATGGGTTCTTCCATGGGACTTGGTGGTCTGGGAGCTTCACTTGGTGGCCCGGCTATGGGAAGTCCGATGGGTATGAATATGGGAATGAACATGGGTATGAATATGGGCATGCAGCCCATGCCGAATATTAATATTCAGCCGGCATCATTCCAGTCGTTCTCAAATGATGTGGGTGCGATGCAATCTCAGGAGAATATCTCGCTGATTAAGGATGTTCCTCTTGAGGTTACCGTAGAACTTGGACGAACCAGCAAGGCAATCAGTGATATCCTAGATTTTGCTCCGGGTACCATTATTGAACTTGAGAAAATTGCCGGTGAGCCGGTAGATGTGCTTGTTAACGGCAAGCTTGTTGCAAAAGGTGAAGTAGTAGTTATTGAAGAAAACTTTGGTGTCAGAGTAACTGAAATACTTAAGTAAAGGATAGGAGAAAAAAATGGCAAAGAATATCTTAATTTGTGATGATGCAGCGTTTATGAGAATGATGATTAAAGACATTCTCGGCAAAAATGGCTACAATGTTGCAGGTGAAGCAGAAAACGGCGCAAAGGCAGTCGATAAGTACAATGAACTGAAGCCGGATTTAGTACTTATGGATATCACAATGCCCGAGATGGATGGTATTCAGGCATTGAAGAAGATTAAAGAGTCAGATCCCGGTGCGCTGGTTATTATGTGTTCTGCTATGGGTCAGCAGGCAATGGTTATTGAGTCTATTCAGGCAGGTGCTAAGGACTTTATTGTTAAGCCTTTCCAGGCAGACCGTGTAATTGAGGCCGTTAAAAAAGTTGTAGGCTAATCCTATGATTATTTTGACATATGTTCCCAGAACAAATTCCTTTGTGCAGTTTATGACTGCACTATTGGTATTTGTATTTGTAATTCTATTAACTCGCTTTTCTATTAAGTGGGCAGGAAAACTTCAGAAATCCGGTTCAACCAATAAGAACATGGAGATTGTTGAAGTAATGAAAATCTCCCCTAATCAGTATGTTCAGATCATCAAAGTAGGAGAGCGATATTTTCTGATTGGTGTCGGCAAAGAGGAGACTACTTATTTTGCCGAACTAAATCAGGATGATTTGGATTTGTCTCCTGAAGGAGCGCTTCCTCAGGATAATTTTCAACAGCTTTTGAATAAAGCCAAAGAACGTATTCATAAACGGAGCGATAGAGATGAGTAAGGGCATCAAAAGAAAGGGCAGAAAATGCCTACTTCTTGCTATGTTTATTTGTTGTTTGGTTATTTGCTCCCTGTTAGGCGGTCATAAGGTATATGCTATGGGCAATTTTGATTCCATAGGAATACGTGAAACGGAAGACGGCAACAGGACAGTGATTAATCCTCCAGGTTCGGCGGAGACCACTGACGATTTAAAGGAATTAAATGTAGCCAATAACCTTACTATAACGTATCAGAATGAGGAAGGAAATGTATCCGGAACTCTTAGAATTCTGATTAAAG
>JAZLHG010000289.1:0-4202 GCA_045616705.1 Lachnospiraceae bacterium
CTTATCAATTGCTTCGGTAAGTTCTATGATGGATACGTTGACATCATTCATGCTCTCCTTAAAGGTCTGAGCATCCTTATTATACTGCTCACTAACAGAACTGAATTCCTGATAGTCAACCAATACTGTATTCTCAAGGAATCCACCTGTCTCTTCCAGACAGCTTGTCATGTTAGCAACTGCAGAATTTACTTCATTAACGATACCGTTAATATCTGCAACAGCCTTAGATGTCTGATTTGCGAGGTTACCAATTTCGGTAGCAACTACTGCAAAACCTCTTCCTGCTTCACCTGCTCTTGCTGCCTCAATAGATGCATTCAGTGCAAGTAAACTGGTCTGTGAAGAAATCGCCATGATTGCTTCTGTAAGTTCGTTAATCTTATTAACTGCCTTGGAGCTCTCAATAGCATTATCGGAACGAAGCTTAACGGATTCGTAAGTCTCCTGTGTACGCTTTGTAGCTTCCACTGTCTTATCACGCATAGTATTTGCTCTCTCCATTACTTCATTGGATAAAGCATCGCCGGTCTCGGATAACTTAGTAATATCCTTGGCACTGGTCTGCATATAGCCGATATTTGCATAAATATTCTCGGTTGTTGCAGCTGTCTCCTCCATGCCTGCAGCAAGTTGCTCTGTTGTTGCAGAGTTATCAGTACACATATTGTTAACTTCATTGGTTACATCCTGAAGCTGATTAACATTTGCTGTAATCTTACCGGATGCATCTTCAATGTTAAGAACCATTGCACGAAGTGCATCGCGCATGCCGCGAACACCCTTCGCCATCTGACCAACTTCATCCTTACGATTTGCGAGGACAGCAGTTCCGGAACTTCTTAAATCAAACCCTGCAGTCTTACGGATAACTTCTGTAAGTCTTACAATCGGCTTCGTAATCATATTTGCTACAAGATATCCAACAAGTGAGCACAGAAGAACCATTACGATAGATACCACAACTGCTGTATTGGTAGCTGCCCTAATCGGAGCCATAATATCATCATAGTCAGCGGTTACAACCAGAATACACTTATTGGATGTAACACCATAACCTGCTAACTTCTTAGCACCCTTATACATATATGTAACGAATGCGGGATTAACCTTCTCACCGGCCTGCAGTCTTGCAACAACACCCTTAACCACTTCATTCTCAACAGGGCTTCCAATCTTATCTGCTGTAGGATGATACTTCATAATACCATCCTCACTTACAACATAAATGTAAGAAGAAGCTGCTGTAGATACACCCTTACCTGCAAGAATGGATTCATACTGAGATGTGGTAGCTTCAATACCACCGGTCTCAAGGTCAACTCGGGTTGTCTCTGCCTCTGCCATGTAAAGCATATACTCACCAACAAGATCATCCATAACGGATGTATTCTTGTTAACCACAATTAACATGGTTACGCACACGGACAATACCATCGCAGCAACAACAAGTGCCATAATCTTAAATTTAATGGAGCTAAATACGGACACTTTGTTATCATCTGTCTTTTTACTCATACTCATTACCTCTCCCTTGATATAATTTAAAAAACTTTAGTAAATTTTACCATAAAACCCATATGATTTCAATTATATTTTGTGATAGAATTGCTATTTATTCCTCTTCCCTGCAATAAAAGTTACAATAAACTAACCCGCACGGGACGCATACAACAACTCCATTCAAAATTTCAAATATTATGCCGTTTATTTACGGAATCCTACTCCCCTTAATCAGGTTATGATATAATGGAGTAGGCGAGTTCATTTTCAACCAGAAATTTCACTACAAATCGAGGTTTTTATGATTTATTTAGATCAACTTGGCTATTTAGCAAATGCACCCAAAAGTGCAGTCTCTGATAAGCCCTGCAATTATCAAATTATTCGTGTTACAGATTCCGTAAGTGTTCTGGACGGTTACACCGGAGAATCCATTACCGATGATTTATCCGGAGAACAAAACTATGTTATTGACTTCTCTGAATTAACTGAAACCGGAGAATATTACATTCTTGCAGGTGACAGACAGAAATCTGCCACATTTTGCATTCAGAATCAGACTCTATACCGTCCTATTCTTAAGGACGTGCTCCGCTGCTTCTATTACCAGAGATGCGGTGTCTCCCTTCTTAAGGAGCACGCCGGTGAATATACCCATGAATGCTGTCATACCGCGCCTTCCATTCACTTAGCCGATTATATGAACCATACTGAGAATCCGCAGGAATACGACATGACAGGTGGATGGCATGACGCCGGTGACTTCGGCAGATATGCTTCAGCCGGCTCTGTTGCCTTAGGGCACCTACTTTATGCATATGAACTTTTTCCTGAAGCATTCTCCGACTCTTTAAATATTCCTGAGAGTGACAATTCCATTCCCGACATTCTGAATGAATGTGCTGTGGAACTGAAGTGGCTTTTGAAAATGCAACGTAAGGACGGTGCTGTATACCACAAACTGACGGCTTTCACCCACTGTGATTTTATGATGCCGGAAGAAGAAAAGACGCCTTATCTGATTTTCCCGGTGTCCAGTATGGCCACCGCGGATTTCACAGCAGTCATGGCGATGGCTTCCCGCATCTATCGGCCTTTTGATCCGGAATTTGCAGACAAATGTTTAAATGCCGCCAAGGATTCCTGGTTATGGTTAATTCTGAATGAATTCTGCTATGAGCACAATCCTGAAGGATGTAATACAGGGGAATATGACGATGCCGTAGACACGGATGAGCGTTTATGGGCCGCTGCCGAAATGATGCGGGCCGATGCCGATGGACTTGCCGGATATGACATGGTACTTCGTGCTCTTCTCTCATCAGAAGAAGGCCTTACCGACTTCGGATGGACAGATGTCTCCGGATTTGCAAGTATGGCCATTCTTACCGATCAGTCCGGAATCTTTGACACCATTAAACCACTGGTACTTCCCGTGGTTCTGAAGGAAGCTGACAGACTAGTGGCTCTTCAGAACGGCAATGCATACCGATTAGCCATGAAGAATGAAGATTTTGTATGGGGTTCCAATATGGTGGTAGCCAACCGTGGTATGCTTCTGCTACTTGCTGCACTGTGTTCGGAAGATGGTGCCATATATGAACAAGCCGCAATGGAACACCTTCACTACTTATTAGGAAGAAATGCCATGGACACCTCCTATATTACCGGGTATGGTGAGCATGCTTTTCGTAATCCTCATGCCAGGGTGATGGCCAGTGATGGAATCGACGATCCTATACCCGGATGGGTCAGCGGAGGCCCGTTCAGAATGCCTTGTGATGAACCTGCTATGCAGGCCATTCCCGCAGGTACCCCTCCTATGAAATGTTATCTGGATCACGTAGGCAGTTATTCTACCAATGAAATTACCATTTACTGGAACAGTCCCGTAGCATTACTGCTTGCATATTTTATCAGTAAATAGAACCGTACAAAAGCACAGGCCAAAGGGCCTGTGCTTTTTAGGCTATTGATACAATCTATGATACATAGATTACTCATGGTCTATCAACTATTTATAATCGATCCATTATTTACCGGTCCACTTCTTAATCTCTTCATCGGTACCCAGCACATAATGCTGTCCGTCGATTAAATGCATGGAACCTGCGTCATAACTGATTCCGCTGGTCTCATAATCATATGACACCGCTTCCCTTGCCCTCTCCATACGGGGATTGGGACTGGGAATTGCAGACAGAAGGCTTACAGTATAAGGATGAACAGGATTATTAAAAATCTCATCTGTTGTACCGGTCTCAAGAAGCCTTCCCAAATGAAGAACACCGATTCTGTCGGAGATATACTTCACCATGGACAGATCATGTGCAATAAACAGATATGCACAACCGGTCTCTTCCTGAATATCCTTCATCAGATTGACAACCTGTGCCTGAATGGACACATCCAATGCCGAAATACATTCATCGGCAATAATCAGTTCCGGATTCATAATCAGGGCTCTTGCGATACCAACTCTCTGGCGCTGTCCACCGGAGAACTGATAAGGATAACGGTCATAATGTTCCTTGGCAAGTCCTACTTTACCAAGAATTGCGTTAATCTTCTCTCTTCTCTCTTCTGCGGATGCGAAGCTATGGTGAATATCCAATCCCTCACCAATAATATCGCCGATCTTCTTACGGGGATTGAGAGAAGCCATAGGGTCCTGGAAAATCATCTGCATTTTGGTGCGA
>JAZLHG010000290.1:0-3839 GCA_045616705.1 Lachnospiraceae bacterium
TCTTAATCATGTGCACTTCATGTGGTAAGCTCCACCCCGGTTGCCCGCTATCCGTCAGTCATGCACAAGTAAATACTAGCATGATGTTTTTCAGTTTTCAACCGAAATTCATGATTTATCAGAAATAAATTTAACATCCCATAAAGGAGAAGGAAAACGACATCGGACCGGTTACATCAATCAGTTTATCCTCATGGGTAAGGGCTCCCCAGCTGTCATCTCCGCCTACACCCATCTGGTCCATTGCCACACGAACATAGGTATAATGAATCTCAGGAAGATCAAAAGGATGCTTGGCATTCTCCAGTTCATGGGGTGTATAGGGAAGTGCTGAGAAATACAGGTTGTCACCCATAAATTTAAGTCCTCTTCCTCTCTCGGTACATATGGAAGCAGTTCTCACCTTCGTATGCATATTACATTCCTGCGGCATTAGATATTCAGGAAGTACCCATGCATCTGCTTGATAAATTCCAAGCTTCGCTCCACTCATACGGTCCTTATAAGTCTCTTCCGGTCCCAGGCCGTACCAGCTGGTATGATGATAATCAGCATCCATCTTAAACATCACACCAAATTCCGGCATATCTCCAAGTTCTACAACCGGATCATAGTCAAGTGTAACCTTAACCTCACCGCTAGCCTTCACACTGTAGGTCAAACTGCATTCAGAAGCAGGAACCGTAGGCATGTGATAGGTAAATCTGATGATAACCTGCTGATCACTCTCACTAAGAATCTCCGGAACCGTATACTGCAGTGCATCGCTTCTGTCTCTGCCCCTATACTTATTGCTGACATACATACTTGCAATTTTCCACTGTGCGTAACGATAGGGCATTGCATTACCATAGTCATTATCAATGGGGGCTCTCCAGAAATTAGGAAGAATAAGCCCTCTAAGAAGTTCCACACCACAGTACTTATAGGAAGTCAGTCCGCCTGCGGGATAAGAGAACATCACCTCAAAGTCACGTCCTTTAATTCCCAGATTATTAAATCCATGAACAACTTTAAGTTTACATAATGTACTACTTTCAGATGCGGCAGCATCTGTAGGTTGACATAACATTTTATTATGTACCACTAATTGTCCAAATGCCACCTCATGGCCTGCCTCTGCATAAGCTGTATTCTGCATGAGACGGAAGGATACGGTCCAGACATATTCGCCTTCTTCTTTGAGCCATTCTATGGGAAGCTTATACTCACCCACTGTCTCAGGACCTACTGAGGTAGCCAGTTCCTTCTCCTGCACAAAATGACCTTCATGTTCCAGACGAATCACACAACGATAAGCATCCGTGTTGGTAAATAAATGCCTGTTCACAACATGGAAATGCTCCTCATCGTCCAGAAATTCCACAAAAATATTCTGATAGTTATACTTTACCGTCTGCATCTTGGGTGAAGGCATACGATTTCTGCCATATACAATACCGTTTCCCGAGAAGTCTCCATCGTTGGGCATGTCCAGGAAATCCCCACCATAGGCCTGGAAATCGTGTCCGTAACGGTCCTTCTTGGTGATACTCTGGTCAATGTAGTCCCAGATAAAGCCACCCTGATACAGTTCCTCTTCTTCCGTAAGAATTCTGTATGCATCCATATCTCCGCAGGAATTGCCCATAGCATGCAGATACTCACAGTTGATCATAGGCTTATTACGATGGTCCTTAAGCCAGTCCTTAATCTGATCTACGGTAAAATACATACGGCTCTCGATATCGGTTGTATCGGGATATCTTCTATCGTTGGCAACGCTCTCATAGTGAACAGGTCTGTCAGGATCTAACTCCTTAAACCGTTCATGCATAGCAAACAGCACACTACCGCCATAAGCCTCATTACCAAGGGACCAAATCAGAATTGCCGGATGATTCTTATCACGCTGATAACAGGAATTCACACGGTCAAGAAGCATGGGCTCATACTCCATACGGTCACCGGGAACTACCTCCTCAAGGGGAAGCTGTCCCTTAATGTGCGCATCCCAGGAGCCATGGCTCTCCAAATTGTTCTCTGCTATCATATAGAATCCCATACGATCGCACAGGTCATACAGAAGTTCATCGTTGGGATAGTGGGAGGTACGAATGGCATTGATATTATTCTGCTTCATGGTAATCAGGTCCTGAATCAGATTCTCGCGATTCGGTACGCGCCCTGCATCTGATGAAAATTCGTGTCGATTTACACCCTTGAAGACGATTCTATGGCCATTAATTCGCATTACCGCATCAACAATCTCAAATCTTCTGAAGCCTACAGCTTGCGGAATAACCTCAAGAACATTCTCCGTTTCATCAAGCACCTCAATTAAGAGCTTATATAGCGCCGGACTCTCTGCAGACCATAGCTGAGGCTTCTCTACACGGAAATCCACAATGGTACACGCCTTAAGGTCCACCATCTTAACATCCAGTAATTTCCCGGCAGATACATAACTCAAACTGGTTCCATCGCATACTCCGGGAGCATAGAATGCTACTCTGGCCTTAGCTTCCCCGGTCACCTTCAGCTCCACGGATAAATCCGCATCGGTATAATCCTCTGCCAGTTTGGTGGTTACCTTCAAATCCTCTACATGAGATACAGGTGTGGTATAGAGATATACGTCTCTGAAAATTCCGGAGAATCGGAAGAAATCCTGATCCTCACACCAGCTTCCGGCTGTAAACCGATATACCTGAACCGCCAGTTTATTCTTCCCCTTTCTCACATAAGGGCTTAAATCGAACTCTGTCGGTGTGAAACTGTCGCTGCCGTATCCTACGTAACTGCCGTTACACCATAGGGCAAATCCACTTTCTACACCTTGGAAGGAAATGAAGGTTCTCTCCTGTGCAAAGTTCTCCGGCAGTTCAAAATAGTTAACATAACTTCCAACAGGATTGAAATCCGTAGGAATCTCACCCGGCTTAATCTCTGCATGTCCATCCCAGGGCCACTGCACGTTTACATACATAGGTGCCCCGTACCCTTCCATCTGCATATGAGCCGGAACACGAATCAAATCCCAGGAAGAAACATCTACATCCTCTCTCTCGAATCCAACAGGGGCCAGACTATAATTTAGAGCATAATGAAATCTCCACATTCCGTTTAATGACTTCACATAGCCGGACTCTTCCCTTTTCGCTTCCGTCTCGTTTCGATAGAATTTATGAGCACTGTGTGCCGGTAGTTTATTTTCCCCGAAGTACAGAGGATCCTTAACTCGATTGTAATCAAACATTCTTCTATGATCTCCTTATGCAAAAACTCCAAATGAATCTGATAAATACGTTACAAAGGGTTGCGTAATCAGCACCAGTTCCAGCGCTTCTCTCTCCTGAATGGTCAAATCAATCACCTTATCCTTCTTGCCACCGCTCAGATACACATGATACAAATTACGATCCTCCTCATCCTGCGTAAGCTCCGCATGACTGTAACCGGATAAATACGCATACCCTTCGGGAAAATAAGCCTCCTTCCGATCCCATTCATATTCTGCGGTGGAGTAGCCTCTGGTGGGAAGTGTTGTAAGTTCCGGTATCATCCAGATATAACCCGCCTTGACCGCAGTACGAAGTTTGCCTCTTCGAATCCATTGGCGTACCGTAACAGGAAGAACGCCATACATTTCAGCAAACTCCTCTACCGTAAGCAGCTTCGCCTTCACACTAATGAAAGGAAACGTAGCATCAACCTGAGTATCCGCGATTTCGTCACCATCAAATTCTACCTGGGAATAATGTTCCAGATTCAGCGTAATTGCAGTACTTGCAATCTCAAAAGAAAAGGCCCACCAATCATTTGGGGCATCAAATATGGGAGTATCTTCAAGCTTTCCT
>JAZLHG010000291.1:0-2053 GCA_045616705.1 Lachnospiraceae bacterium
GGCATGATGCCCGCATCGTTCCTTACCAGAGTATATCTCTTGATCCCAGTGCCATGGTATTCCATTACGGACAGGAAATGTTCGAGGGATTAAAGGCATATAAGGCAGATGATGGAAGAGTCCTTCTGTTCCGTCCTGACAAGAACATTGAACGTGCTAACAACACTAATCGCCGAATCTGCATTCCCGAGATTCCCGAAGAAGATTTCTTACAGGCGATTAAGGCTATTGTTGATATGGATAAGGACTGGATTCCTACCAAGCCCGGAACCTCTCTTTACATCAGACCTTTTATTATCGCAACTGATCCGTTCCTGGGAGTTCGTCCTTCCGATACTTACTTGTTTATGATTATTCTGTCTCCTGTAGGCGCTTACTATCCTGAAGGACTTAACCCTGTTAAGATCTGGATTGAAGATGAGTATGTAAGAGCCGTTAAGGGTGGTGTTGGTGAAGCTAAGACAGGTGCTAACTATGTTGCCAGCTTAAAGGCGCAGATGAAGGCACATGATGAGGGATATTCACAGGTGTTATGGCTTGATGGCGTTGAGCGTAAATATATTGAAGAAGTTGGTGCTATGAACATCTTCTTTAAGATTGCCGGCAAGGTTGTAACCCCTATGCTGAATGGTTCCATTCTTCCCGGTGTTACCCGTAACTCCTGTATTGAACTTTGTAAGTCTTGGGGAATTCCTGTTGAAGAACGCAGAATTTCTGCAGACGAACTCTTTGAGGCTGCTGATAACGGTACGCTGGAGGAATGTTGGGGTTCAGGAACTGCAGCTGTAATCTCACCTGTCGGCCACTTAAGATGTGGCGAGAAGGTATTCCAGATTGCTGACGGTGGTATCGGTGAACTGTCCCAGAAACTGTACGATACCGTTACAGGAATTCAGCTTGGCAAGATGGAAGGCCCTGAAGGTTGGGTTGTAGAAGTTTAAACTTCTATTATACGGATTAAATCTATATTGATTAAATAAATATAATTCGGAGTTATTATGAACGAGAACAAAGTGATGATGCTTGGTAACGAGGCGATTGCCCGTGGTGCATATGAGGCAGGTGTTAAAGTGTCTGCAGCGTATCCCGGAACCCCCAGTACCGAGATTAGTGAGAATATTGTGAAATACAAGGACAGTCTGTACTGTGAATGGTCTCCCAATGAGAAGGTTGCAATGGAGGTTGTAATCGGTGCATCTATGAGTGGCGTAAGAGCATTGGCATCTATGAAGCACGTAGGTGTAAATGTTGCGGCAGACCCTCTCTACACAGTATCTTATATTGGCGTTACCGGTGGCATTGTTTTGGTGGCCGCGGATGATCCGGGATTGTATTCCTCACAGAATGAGCAGGATTCCCGTATGGTTGCCCGTGCTGCACAGGTTCCCGTGATAGAACCCTCCGATTCTCAGGAGGCGAAGGACTTCGTCAAATTCGCATTTGATATGAGCGAGAAGTATGATACTCCTGTAATTCTTCGTACGACCACCAGACTTGCACATTCCCAGGGACTCGTTCCCCTTGAAGAGCGGCAGGAAATTGAAGATAAGCCGTACGAACGTAATATTGCCAAGAATGTTATGATGCCCGGCATGGCTAAGGCTCGACACTTGGTAGTTGAAGAACGTGAGAAACGGTTAATAGAGGATTCCTGTGAATTCTCTATTAACCGAGTTGAAATGAATGATACGAGCATTGGTGTTATTACAAGCGGTATTCCTTACCTGTATGTGAAGGAAGCGCTTCCCAATGCTTCCGTACTGAAGCTTGGCCTGGTTAATCCCCTTCCCAGAAAGTTAATTGAAGACTTTGCCAATAAGGTAGACAAACTTTATATTGTTGAGGAACTGGATCCCTTGATTGAACTTCAGGTGAAATCCTGGGGCATTCCCTGCATTGGTAAGGAAATCTTAACAGTTCAGGGTGAGTACAGTGCCAATATGCTTAGAAAGGCAATTCTTAAGCAGGATCTTGATCTTGCAGAGCCCAGTGTGGTACCGAATCGTCCGCCTATTTTGTGTCCGGGCTGCCCTCACAGAAGTGTTTATTCAGT
>JAZLHG010000292.1:0-5364 GCA_045616705.1 Lachnospiraceae bacterium
GCCGAAGTTATACGGTTGCGATGAAGTAGTAGGCGTGGTTACAGCGGAAGGTGCCGCACTAACAGGTCTTAAGGAAGGAATTCCGGTAGTAGCCGGTGGTCTGGGTGCGGCCTGCGGAACGTTCGGCGCCGGTGTATATGAAACAGGGCAGACCCAGGAACAGGGCGGTCAGGCAGGTGGTATGAGTATTTGTACCGATGAAGCACTGGCCCATAAGAAGTTGATTCTTAGTGCTCATGTAGTACCGGGGAAGTGGCTGCTTCAGGGTGGCACTGTAGGAGGTGGCGGAACCCTTCGCTGGTTCAGGGAAGAATTTGGTCGTGAGATGTCCTTTGATGATCTGACAAAAGAGGCAGGTAAGGTGAAGACAGGCTCTGACGGAGTGATTTTCCTGCCATATATGGCAGGGGAACGGTCTCCCATATGGGATCCGGATGCCAAGGGTGTGTTCTATGGATTGGGATTTGATAAATCCAGAGGGCACATGATACGAGCACTGCTTGAGGGAGTGGCTTTCTCACTGCAGCATAATTTATTGACTGCGGAAGAGGTTGGAGCTCATGTGGGTGTAATGAATGCCATGGGCGGGGCTTCCAATTCTGTGCTCTGGACCCAGATTAAGGCAGACGTTACCGGCAAGACCATTCAGGTTCCCACATCGGACACGGCAACAACGCTAGGTGCTGCTATTCTGGCAGGTATTGGCTGCGGTGTCTATAAGAACTACGAGGATGCGGTGAACAAAACGATTGTGATTACCAGGGTACAGACACCCAATATGAAGAATCATGAGATTTATCAGGAATCTATGAAGCTGTACTTAAAGCTATACGAGAATCTGAAAGGAATGAAGGAGGAGACAGAATGAAGGCCGGAGTGGTTCATGCAAGAGAGGACATCCGCTATGAGGAGATAGAGAAACCGGTAGTGGAGCCCGGTAAGGTATTAATTAAGGTGAAATATACCGGAATATGTGGTTCTGACATTCCCAGAGTAAATGGAGATGCCTGCCATTATTTTCCCAATGTTTTGGGACATGAGTTCTCAGGAACTGTAGTGGAGATTGGGGAAGGCGTAACTGATGTTTCGGTAGGGGACAGAGTAGCAGGCGTACCGCTGGTGCCCTGCATGAAGTGTGAAGATTGCCAGAAGGGTAATTATTCTCTGTGCAAGCATTACAGTTTCATTGGTTCCAGAGAATTCGGATCATTTGCGGAGTATGTACAGGTGCCGGAGAAGAATGCTGTGAAATTCGATTCAGAGGTCAGCTTTGAACAGGGCGCTTTCTTCGAGCCTGCAACGGTAGCGCTTCACGGATTGAGAAGAGTGGACTACAAAGGCGGCAAAACCGTGGCAATCCTGGGCGGCGGTACCATCGGACTGTTGACAGCGCAGTGGGCGAAGATTTTTGGAGCGAAATCCGTGACCGTATTCGATATCGTGGAAGAACGTCTGGAGCTGGCTAAGCGCCTGGGAATTGATTATGCGGTGAATTCCGCAGGGGAAGATTTCATGGACCGGGTAAATGAGATTACAGGTGGAAGAGGATTCGACTATGTATACGAAACAGCGGGCAATACCGTCACCATGAAGATGGCCTTTGAGCTGGCAGCGAACAAAGCACAGATTTGCTTTATCGGAACACCCACGAAGGAGTTGTCGTTCTCTGTTAAGGAGTGGGAGAACATGAATCGTAAGGAGTTCACACTGACAGGTTCCTGGATGAGTTATTCCGCACCTTTCCCCGGAGACGAGTGGAAGCTGGCAGCTCACTATTTCAAGACCGGCCAGCTGAAGTTTGATGAATCCTTCATCTACCGGACAATTCCCTTGTCACAGATTGCGGATGCCTTTGAACTGTTTAAGACACCGGGAACGGTTAAGGGCAAAATCCTGATTGATTCAGAGAAGTAAGCCACTCGGAAGAGTGTGTTAAGCAATATTTTAAATCACACAATAAATAAAACCATATGGGAGATAGCGAAATATGATCCCATGAAAAGGAGGAAATAAAAATGGCAGTAGACCCTAAGTTAGTACCCCAGATTACTCTGAATAACGGTACAAAGGTTCCTTGCATCGGTATGGGAACATTCGGATCCGATCGCTTTACAGCAGAGCAGGTATCAAATGCGGTGGCAGGTGCAATTCGCGCCGGATATCGTATGTTTGACTGTGCATCCTGCTACGGCAACGAGGATCAGATTGGTGAAGTATTCCAGGCAGCATTTGATGAAGGCGTTGTGAAGAGAGAAGACCTGTTTGTCATGACCAAGGTATGGAATGACCAGCACAGAGAGGTGGCCAAGGCTTGCCGCAAGTCTATCGAAGATTTAAAGGTTGGCTATATTGATCTTTATTTCATTCATTGGCCGTTCCCCAACTATCATGCACCCGGATGCACTGTAGATTCCCGTAATCCGGATTCCAAGCCTTTCTCGGTTGCAGAGTTTATGGATACCTATCATCAGATTGAAGAACTGGTGAAGGAAGGACTTGTTAAGAATATCGGTATTTCCAATCTGACCATTCCCAAGTTAGAAGCTGTTATGGATCAGTGGGAGATTAAGCCCGTTGCATGCGAGACAGAGCTTCATCCTTGCTTCCAGCAGCAGGAGCTGTTCGATTATCTGGTAGCACATGAGATTCAGCCGATTGGATTTATGCCCCTTGGATCACCGCAGAGACCTGAGCGCGATATCGTTGCTGAGGATATTGCAGATATGAAGGTTCCTGAATTTGCAGCAATCGCTGAGGCTCACGGTGTACATCCTGCAATCATTTGCCTTAAGTGGGCAATGCAGCGTGGTCAGATTCCCATTCCGTTCTCTGTACATGAGGCTGAATACGTCAGCAACCTGGAAGCAACCATGGGATGGAAGCTTACAGATGAAGAAATGGCAGAAATCGCCAAGCTTGAGAAGAACAATCGTCTGGTAAAAGGCCAGGTCTTCTTATGGCCCGGTGCTAATGACTGGCATGATTTGTGGGATGAGGACGGATTTATTGTAGATTGTCCCGATGCTTAATTGGATTGGATAACCAAAGCGGTTTGTTTGGGAGCCGCGGGATATACTGCCGCGGCTTCGTATATTTAGGAGGAAAATAAAATGCCTTTAGTTACATCCGAGAAGATGCTTCTCGACGCACAGAAAAGAGAATATGCGGTAGGTGCATTCAATGCAGAGAATATGGAAATGGTCAAGGCCATTATTGCTGCTGCCGAAGAATTGAAAGCACCTGTCATGATTCAGACAACACCTTCAACTGTGAAGTATGGAACGCTAGAGACTTTTGTTGCCATTGTACAGGCTGAAGCAGCGAAGGCCTCTGTGCCGGTATGTCTCCATTTGGATCATGGCTCAAGCTTTGATTTGGCTGTACGAGCAATCAAGGAAGGCTATACTTCCGTTATGATCGATGGATCCAAACTTCCCTTTGAAGAGAATATAGAGGTATCAAGAAGAGTGGTGGAGGTTGCCTCCCCTAACGGCCTGCCTGTAGAGGCAGAGCTTGGTAAGGTTGGCGGTAAGGAAGATGATTTGGTTGCGGAAGCAGACACTAACACCGATCCCGAGGAGGCGAAGATTTTCGTGGAGAAGACCGGTATTTCTTCTCTTGCGGTTGCCATCGGAACCGCCCACGGATTCTATGTTGGAACACCGGTACTGGATAAAGAGAGATTAAGTCAGATTCGTCAGGTTGTTGATATTCCCCTTGTACTGCATGGTGCATCCGGTCTGTCAGACGAAGACGTGAGAGATTGCGTAAAGCGTGGAATCTGTAAAGTGAATTTCGCAACAGAACTTAGAGTAGCTTATACTGACGCAGGCAAGAAACTGCTTGCCGAGAAGCCGGATACATTCGATCCCAAGAAGCTTGGTGAAGTGGGAATGGAAGCAGTGAAGGAACTGGTTAAGAGCCGTATGATAGTATGTGGTTGCGACGGAAAGGCAGAATAAAATGATTCTAACAGTAACCTTAAATGCTGCAATTGATAAACGGTATGTGGTGGAAGATTACAAGGTGGATGCGGTAAACCGTGTGAAGGAATGCGCATACGTGCCCGGAGGCAAAGGCTTGAACGTATCCAAGACCGCAACCATTGCAGGAGCTCAGGTTCTGGCCACCGGGTTTGTGGGTGGATATGCCGGAAGATATATTGTGGAAGAAGTAGAGAAGCAGGGAGTAGAAACGGACTTTGCTTATGTTGAAGGAGAGAGCCGCTCCTGTATCAACATCTATGATTCTGCGAACAAGACACAGACGGAATTTCTGGAGCCGGGAATTACGGTGTCAGAAGAAGCCCAGAAGGAATTCCTCAATAAGTTCGAGATGTTATTGCCTAAGTGCGATGTAGTTGCCATGTCCGGTTCGGTCCCCAAGGGAATTGGAACAGACTTCTATCCTCAACTTGTCAGCCTATGTAAAAAGGCCGGCAAAAAGGTAATTGTGGATACTTCCGGAGCTCTGCTTACGGAAGTGGTAAAGGCTAAGCCCAACATGGTGAAGCCCAATATTGACGAAATCAGATTGCTAACTGGAAGGCATGTGGAGACCGGAGAGGAATTAATAGAAGCAGGGATAGAACTTCAACAATCCGGAATTGAGCGGGTCGTAATTTCTCTTGGCGGAGATGGGTCTCTCATGTTTACGGAGAACGGTGTGTATGAGGCCCATGTTCCCTATGTGGAAGCGGTGAATACCGTGGGATGCGGCGACTGTATGACTGCCGGATTTGCCATTGGATACGAACGGGGTTTCAGTGACGTGGAAGCGCACAAGTTCGCATCGGCAACATCGGCTGCAGCGGCTCAAACCGAAGAAACCGGATTCTTCCGAATGGAAGATTTGGAAGTGTTAATGAACCAAATTACGGTTCGTAAGATTCGCTAGTGAAATATTTAGATAAATGTACATGGAGGGTTTGATATGTTAAAAGGTATTCCGAATATTATTTCTCCTGAACTGTTAAAGGTTCTGGATGAGATGGGGCACACGGATGAAATTGTAATTGCAGACGGGAATTTCCCCGGCCATTCCTTTGGCAAGCCGGTAATTCGGTTGGACGGACATGGCGTTCCGGAGATTTTGGATGCGATTCTGAAACTGTTCCCCTTGGATACTTATCCCGACAGAGACGGTGTGATGCATGCACCCTGTACCCTGATGGCTCTTGAGAGCGGAGACGTGGGCAAAGTAGAGACTCCCATTTGGGATGAATACAAAAAGATTGTTGCCAAGTACGACGAGAGAGGAGAAGGCGCTTTCGAAGAAATCAACAAATGGAAATTCTACGATCAGACTCGTGAGAAAGCTACCTGTGTCATCATGACGACAGAAACAGCAATTTATGCCAACATC
>JAZLHG010000293.1:0-7644 GCA_045616705.1 Lachnospiraceae bacterium
ACTGCTTCATTCCTGTCATAACCTGTCGCAGGAACAATTAGATGCAGGAGAAGATTATATATCCATTATGGAACAGAATTTAGCAAATCTGAAGGAGGCACTGAATTGACATTAATTGAGATTTTCTCATATCCGTTTATGGTTCGTGCCCTGATTGCAGGTGGTATTCTGTCGTTATGTGCAGCACTCTTAGGGGTTAGCCTTGTGCTGAAGCGATTCTCTATGATTGGTGATGGATTGTCCCATGTGGGTTTTGGTGCGCTGGCGATTGCATCGGCTTTAAATCTCGCACCGATTTATGTGGCAATTCCGGTAGTAATTATTGCAGCATTTCTGCTACTTCGATTAAATGAATCATCAAGAATCAAGGGGGATTCTGCTATTGCGTTGGTATCTACCGCATCTCTTGCAATTGGTGTGACGGTATTATCAATGACTTCGGGAATGACAACAGATGTTAATAATTATCTGTTTGGTTCCATTCTATCTATTTCTAAGCAGGATTTATGGACGGCAGTAATTGCAGGAATCATTATTGTGTTCTTATTCTGCTTCTTCTATCAGCGCATACTTGCGGTTACCTTTGATGAGAACTTCTCGGAGGCGACCGGTATTAAGAGCAGTTGGTATCACGGGTTATTGGCTGTTCTTACTGCGGTAACTATTGTACTGGGAATGAGACTCATGGGTGCGTTGTTAATTTCAAGCCTTGTGATTTTCCCTGCATTGTCTGCAATGCAGGTGTTTAAGAAATATGGACAGGTTGTTGCGGTTTCTGTGGTGGTTTCGATGGTGTGTTTCTTGGCAGGGCTGACAGTGTCCTATCTTGTGGCACTTCCCACAGGGGCAAGCATTGTTCTTGCCAATTTAATTGTGTTTATTGTATTCTATCTGATTTCACTTACCAGAAGATAAATTGGGGGTTTCTATGAAAAAGGAAGATTTGATTGCATTACTTGCGGATATGTCTGTTGAAGAAAAGGTTGGCCAGCTGGTTCAAATTCCCGGCGTATTCCTGGAAGACGACTCTTTTCTGACAGGTCCGGGTCTTAAAATGGGCATTACGGAAGACGAGTTAAGTCTGATTGGCTCAACATTGTCTATTGTCGGGGCTAAGAAGATTCGAAAATTGCAGGATAAGGCTATGGAGAAGCAGCCCCATCATATTCCGATGCTGTTTATGGCGGATATTATTAACGGTTATCGTTCTGTATTCCCTATTCCTTTAGCACAGGGCTGTAGCTTTGATACCGGTCTTGTAGGTCGTCTTGCACAGATGGCTGCCCGTGAATCTGCAGCGGATGGTCTGCATGTTACTTTTTCACCCATGGTTGACCTTGTCAGAGATGCCAGATGGGGTAGGGTAATGGAATCAACAGGTGAGGATGCTTTTCTAAATGCAGCACTGGGTGCCGCATGCGTGAAGGGATATCAGGGTGATGATGTATCTGCCGGCGATCGAGTGGCTGCTTGTGTGAAGCACTTCGCAGCTTATTCCGCACCGGAAGGCGGACGTGATTATAATACGGTTGAGTTACCGAAGAGAACCATATTGGATGATTATCTTCCCGGATATGAGGCTGCAATTAAAGCCGGATCCGAAATGGTCATGACCAGTTTCAATACATTAGATGGAATCTGTGCCACCGCCAACAAAGAGTATATGGTGGATATCCTTAGAGAACAGTGGGGATTCGATGGTGTTCTGATTTCTGACTGGGCAGCGATTGAGGAACTGATTCCCAATGGTATGGCTGAGAATCCCAGAGAAGCAGCAGTACTTGCCATGAATGCAGGTGTTGATATTGATATGAGTACACCTGTTTATCTGAAACAACTTAAGAATTTGGTGGATCAGGATGTTATTACTATGGAGATGTTGGACCGGGCTTGCCTTCGTGTCCTGACTCTTAAGAATAACTTAGGTTTATTTGAAGATCCGTATCATCAGGCCAGTGGTAAAAAGGCCAATGCCGAACTACTTAGTAACGAGAATCGTAAACTTTGCAGAGAAGCGGCAGAGCAGACAGCAGTACTTCTCACCAATAAGAAGAATATCCTTCCCCTTCCTAAGAAAGGGAAGAAAATAGCATTGATCGGTCCGTTTGTGGAATCTGATAAACTGTGTGGTGTTTGGTCTGTATTTGCTGACCATAAGGATGTTATTCCGGTTCTTGATGGTATGAAACGTAAGGAATATGATAACTCCTATTTGGTTGCGAAGGGAAGCCCTATGGTGGATCCGGACAGTCCCCTTTATGGCTTTACGGTTGGCAAGGCTGTAGATGAGTGTAAGGACTGGGGAAGTGAAGCGGAATTATTAGAAGATGCAGTGAAGAAGGCATCCAAAGCAGATTATGCGGTACTGTTCCTTGGTGAACACCCTGCCCAGACCGGTGAGGGTGGAAGCAGGGCCGATCTTCGTCTTCCCAAATACCAGCGCAAACTTCTGAGAGAAGTTCGTAAGGTGAATCCGAATGTAATTGTAGTTCTGTTTAGTGGCAGACCTCTTGATATCAGAGACGTGAATAAGCATGCAAGTGCAGTAGTGGCTGCTTGGTATCCCGGAATCGAGGGCGGCAATGCCATTGCCAATCTGCTGTATGGAGATGCTAATTTTACAGCGAAGCTGTCCATGAGCTGGCCGTACTGTGTAGGTCAGGTTCCCGTTCATTATGACAGATTCCCCACAGGTAGAAGCTTTGACGGAGACGCAACCAATCGTTTCCAGTCTAAATATATGGATATTCCGGTGGAGCCTTTATTTGCGTTTGGCCACGGATTGTCATATGCCCAGTTTGAGTATTCGGGACTTACCCTTTCCTCTGACACCATGGGGTGGGATGAGTCTATTACAGTAGAAATGGAACTGAGTAATGTGGGAAGTGTACAAGGTGTAGAAACGGTACAGATGTACATTCGTGATACCACTGCCAGTACTGTTCGACCTATCCGCGAATTAAAGGGATTTAAGAAGGTTCGCCTAAATCCGGGTGCTACCGGTAAGGTGACTTTTGTGATTGACAGAAGCCTTCTGAAGTTTACCAGAAGTGACTGGAAGTATGAGGCGGAGCCCGGAAGATTTATAATCTACATCGGAAGTGATTCCGATGCCAAGTTAAGTGCTGAATTTCAGTTGCTATCATAAATGAAATAAAGGTATTGTGTGATGAAGAATATTGCAGTAGTTTGCTCCGGTATTTCCGTAGCGGTTCTTAGAGAGAATTTCGATGGTATTCGAGACTGTGCAAAAGTAAATAATTGTAATGTGTTTGTGGTCAGCTGCGATAATATTTCAGCAGATCAGAGTGATACAGAGGGCACCATGATTTATGATGGCCTTGATTTTACCGTCTTCGACGGTGCAATTATCATGGATAATTCCTTCCTGGATGAGGAGCAGATGAGAAGAATTCATGGGGTCATTGCAAGATCGGGCATTCCCTCCGTGACAGTGGATGGCAGTAATAACTCGTCTTATAATATTCGCATTGATAATTATAATGCCATGTATGAAATGATGCTGCATCTGATTGAGTATCATGGCTATCAGAAGATTTGCTTTGTAACAGGTCCTCTTAATAATCCGGAGGCCAGAGATCGATTAAGGGCATATGTTGAGAGTATGGAAAGGGCCGGTTTGCCCTATGATGAGAATCGAGTTTATAACGGTACCTTTTTGCCACAGAGTGGTAAGGATGCGGCAGAGTATTTCCTTGCTAAATTAGGTGAACTGCCGGAAGCGATTGCATGCTCCAATGATTTAATGGCAATTGGTGTGCATCAGTATCTTAATGAGCATGGAATCCGAGTGCCTGAACAGGTAGCAGTTACCGGATTTGATGATGTTGAGCAGGCGAAGTACTATGAGCCCAGACTGTCAACCGTGTCTCGAGAGAATTATAAGATTGGTTATACTGCATGTGCCAAGCTTCTGGATGAAACCGCAAGCGTAGAACCGGGTAACACGAAGATTATACGTAGTAAAGTAATTGCCAGAGAGAGTTGCGGCTGTGCTTGTGAAGATGTAATTGATAATGCACTGTTCCGTAAGCTGCATTTTGATGTGGTGCAGAAGCAGGAATATTACCAGGTTGAGAGCAGAAGACTGGCTACGGATATGACAACCGTTGAGAATTTGGAGGATATCAAGCGAATTCTGCTTCCGAATATTCAGAGAGCGGGATGTTCGGAATTCTATTTGTGCTTAAGTAACGAATGGGAGAGAACCTATGCGGAAGATGGCGTCTCTACCAAATATGATATTCCGGAACTAAGCGGTAACTCTGCAGAAAAGGGATACGGAAGTGATATGTTCCTGTTACTGGGTTATTCTAAGCGTGCCCAGATGAACAACGGGAATAAGTTCAAATTGGGAGATTTGATTGATGAAATCAATAATCGTTCTATCGGAAGAGCCTGCTTCGTGGTGATGCCTCTGAAGTTTAAGGACCGATCCTTTGGCTACTGTATTATTGCCAACAGTGATGGGGCTCTTGATAGCGATTTCTACTCATCCTGGGCAATGAATATCAGTAATGCGTTAGAGAATATTCGTAAGCAGAATCTGATGCGTGCCATGATCAGACGCCTGGATTCCCTGTGGGTATATGATAATCTTACCGGCTTATATAATCGTTCCGGATTCGGTAAGTATGGTGAGCCGATTTGGAATGAGTGTATTAAGAATGGCACCATGGCGACGCTTTTGTTTATTGACCTTGATGGACTTAAGAAGGTGAACGACTGCTACGGCCATGAGTGTGGAGATAAATTTATTAAGGCAATTGCATCCATTCTTAAGAGACAGAAGAAACATGGTGAGGCCATTATGCGCTTTGGTGGAGATGAGTTTGTAATTCTGGCGCAGGGCCTTAATGATGAGAATGTGAAGGATTATTGCACCAATATCCATCAGGAAGTTGAGAATTATAATAAACTTCACAATCTGCCCTGCAGAGTATCTGTCAGCATTGGATACAGCATTTCCGTTCCGAAGGAGGGTTCGAAACTGGAAGAGGCCATTGAAATCGCAGATGAGCGTATGTATAAAATCAAGAAAGAAAAGAAATAGAGAAATCTATTTCTTATGGGAACGAAAGGCACGAGAAATAATTCGATAGCCGGCAATCAGCACCGGAATGAGAATCGTCATGCTTACGGAGAATTTGAACAGTATCATGCTTGCAGGTGAATTAATTAAGGCACAAACCAGTGTGGTTAAATAGAGTAATACTAATAGGATTGCACCAATCAGAGCTAGAATGCGTTTCATGATAAAACCTCCGAATATGAGATGACGATAGTATAGCAAAAAGTTGATTTCTTGACAACGAAACGATAAAATAATGAATAGGGTCAGGTGAAAGGGGAGTAACATGATTTTATTTGAATTATATAGACAGTTAGACGTCAGAATTTATCAGACCATGCATACGGTGGATAAGAGTTACGGAGCTGTCGGCAAGTATATTTTGCAGGGAGATATGCTGATTCTTCTGGGGTATGATCATTCTGTAAGGATTAATATGCTTACAAGAGAGTTGTCGGCAGAGATTCCCATGCGGTCTTTTGAAATTGATACAGAACCTGTTATGTGGTTCTCTGAGGATTCTGCCGAGAGCCATGTGATTAAAATGATGTCTAATGCAATCAGACAGTGGCTTAACATTGATGCAATGAGACAGTCTGAACTGTTTGAGTCTTTTGAACAGGCCAATCGAATTCTATCCCGTTATAACCTTCGTGTAATATTTGATATGGACAGTATGTGCATTTTCCGAGACGGTGAGGGCATTTCCTTCGAACAGGCCTTGGAACACATTATGTTAACCGATGCAGAGCAGGATGCAGAAGCATTTCTTCCGGAATGGTTCTCTGAAGCTGAATATCTTCGAGAGAATAATCATTTAGAAGATGCAGTGGTAAGATATGAGAAGGTGCTTCGCCATACCAACAGACTGCAGCCGGTTTATACAACCTGTGCATTTCATTTAGCTGAGTGCTACTATTTCCTTGGCAATTATGATAGAGCGGTGAAGTTATATTATCGTTGTAATCTGGAATTTATACCGGATGAGAATGACTTCTATATTCATTTGGGCCATGCACTTCTTGACGAGAAGATGAAGAAGTATGAGCGTCAGATTAAGATTTACTATCATTGCAAACTAAGTCAGGAATACGCATTGACCCATAAACCGGCTATGGAAGCTGCCGGAAGAGAAGTGGCGGATGTATTTGAAGAATACGAACAGACCTGTCTTGATATGGGTAATAAGAAGTTCACCGAACATCGAAATAACATGCCTAAGGATTCTGACGATATTGATGAGATTCTTGCGGTGGATTTGGAGGAAGAAACAGAGAAATCCGCACCCGGTAAGAAATATGAAGGAATTACTCTTGTAGAACCTTCTGTGCAGAAATCTGATGGGACGCTCACCGTGAATAGTATGCTTGCAGATGCGCTGGATCATTTCATTGCAGGTGACTATCAGGAAGCATTTGAAATTTATATCAGACTACGTGAAGAGGTGGCGCAGGGTACGGATTACTACACTTGGGTTGAGTTCCAGCTTGCCAAACTCTATCTTATTGAGGAAGATTATGAGAAAGCGATGACCGCACTAAGTATGTGTGACCCTAATTGCTTCGGACTTATTTACAGACTGGATGATTTCCTGATTCTTTATGAACATGTGAAGATTATTGTGGACGATTTCGAGAGTGATGTGAATTACCGTAGACTGGTAAGAGGCCGTATCGATTTCTATTTCGCTAAATATGATCCGGTTTATAATCACATGCTGCATGAACTTCTCTTAATGAACTCATACGGTAAGTATGAGAAGGAGTGTATGGCAAGCTCCAGAGCTGCCCTTGCAGACCAGCTTCCGGATGAGGATGAGAGAAGTCTTGACCGAGAGAAGGTTGAGTCTACTTTTGCCAAGGGACTCTTTAAGTTTTTCAGAGAAAAGAAGTGATTTCTGGGATACAATGTGATATAATTAATCCGTATTTGTATGTGAGCAAATACGGATTATTTTGTTTAGATTAGGAAGGTGATTGAAATGGGTTTAATATCTGCATTAAGTGCATCGGTTTCAACCGCTCTCGGTGATCAGTGGAGAGAGTATTTCTATTGTGAGTCCATGAGTGCTAACGTGCTTGTTACAAAGGGAAGCAAGCGTCAGAATAAGAAGAGTACCAATACTAAGGGTAGCGATAACCTGATCAGTAACGGCTCTATCATCGCAGTTAACGATGGACAGTGTATGTTAATCGTTGAGCAGGGTAAGGTTGTTGAGGTTTGTGCTGAGCCCGGTGAGTTCGTATGGGATAGTTCCACAGAACCCAGTATTTTCTATGGTAATCTTGGTGAGAACATTAAGAAGTCTTTTGCTCAGATTGGTAAGCGTTTCACCTTTGGTGGAGACACCGCTAAGGACCAGAGAGTATATTATATCAATACGAAGGAAATCGTTGGTAACAAGTATGGTACAGCGAATCCTGTTCCTTTCCGTGTAGTTGATAACAAGATTGGTCTTGATGTTGATATTGCAATTCGTTGTCACGGTGAATATTCTTATAAGGTTGTTGACCCTGTTCTGTTCTATACAAATGTTACAGGTAATGTAGAGA
>JAZLHG010000294.1:0-3565 GCA_045616705.1 Lachnospiraceae bacterium
AGGTAGCTGTTGAACTCATTAAGGAGAAGAGACTGCAGGGTATTATTTTCCTTGGAGGTTACTTCACACACACGGAAGAAGAATTAAGCAGATTAAATGTTCCTTTTGTACTGTCTACCATCTCTATGACCGGAGAATACAGCGACAACTATTCATCGGTATCCGTAGATGACGTGGCCGAGAGTTATAAGATTGTGGACTACCTGTGTAAACTGGGACATGACAGAATTGCAACCATCATGGCCCTTGAGAGTGATGAGAGTATTGGTAAGCTTCGTCTTCAGGGCTATGAGAAGGCCCTTGCCGCCAATAAGATTCAATCAGATCCCAACCTGATTTATCATATGCAGCCGGATCTTGGGGCTTATTCCATGGAGAATGGATATGCAACCATGAAACAGATTATCGATTCCAAGACTGAATTCACGGCTGTGTATGCAATTTCCGATACGTTGGCAATCGGTGCCTGTAAGGCACTTACCGATGCAGGATATCGAATTCCGCAGGATGTCAGTGTTGCAGGATACGACGGAATTGATATGGCTCAGTTCTATAATCCTAGTATTACCACTGTTCAGCAGCCTTTTGAGGAAATGGCCAGAGAGACTGTAGCGGTGCTCTTCAATGTAATTAAGAAGAAGACCGGACACGAGCATAAGCACTTTGAGGCGAAGTTGATTGTAGGCCAGTCGACCCAGGCGTTGAAACAGTAATAACTTAAGCAATCATAGATTATGAATATAGCTCTTTCTATCTGATGATAGAGAGAGCTATCGTTTTGTGCAGAGAAGTATAAAAGGTGGTATAATAGAAATAGCATCTTTTCGGAGGTAGAGTATGAATCAGTTTGATTTCGATAAGCAGATTAATCGTGTAAATACGAGAAGTTATAAATGGGATACCCTGGGGGAGGATTATCTTCCATTGTGGGTCGCGGATATGGATTTTCAGGCACCGCCTGCGGTGACTGAGAGACTTCGGAAGAGAGTGGAGCATGGGGTATATGGTTACCTTCATGATGAAGATGATATTTATAATGCCTTAATCGGATGGTTTCATCGGACCCTTCAGGTTACGGTGCCCGGCAGAGAGTGGATTGTTCCGGTTCCCGGTATTGTACCGGCCCTGCGAGTGGCCAGCAACATCGGAGGGGGCAAGTCCATTACCTTCACTCCTAATTATTGTTGTCTTCTGGATGCACCGGGACTTGCAGGCAATGTGATGCTTAAGGTCCCTATGAAGTGTACGGGAGATCCGGAATATTATGAGATGGATTTCGAGGCCTTGGAGGCAGCGGTAACGGAAGATACCAAGGTGTTCTATCTGTGTAATCCTCATAATCCGGTGGGGCGTGTATTTACCATGGAAGAGTTAAAACAGGTAAGCGAATTTGCCAAGCGTCACAACCTGATTGTGATTTCAGATGAAGCCCACTGTGAACTGATTTATGAAGGGAAGCATATTCCGTTTTTTACAGTAGATGATTATGCCAGAGAACACTCGATTTCCTTCTATTCTAACGGTAAGATGTGCAATGTGCCGGATGTAATCTGGGCGTTTGCGGTAATTCCTAATGAAGAATTGAAGGCGGAGTTCAAGAGACTGGCTTATGCCATGGGAGATCCCCATATTATGAATGTGGAGGCAGGCATTGCTACCTATGCGGAGAGTGACGACTGGAAGGCAGAATTGCTTGCATACCTGAAGGAGAACAGGGATTATCTGGAGAGTGAACTGAAGAAGAGATTTCCTAAGGTGAAGTTAACACACCTGCAGGCAACTTATCTTCTGTGGGCTGATTTCAGAGCTTATGGAGAGGAGATTAACGGGGAATGGTTTAAGAACCATGCCAACGTATTCTTGACTAATGGTGCCGATTTCGGTGATGCAGGTTATGTACGAATTAACTTCGGTACCCAGCGCAGCATGTTGACAGAAGCGCTGAATCGTATGGAGGAAGCAATTTATGGTTAAAAGGGGTAATCATAGGGGGAGAAGAATCGGGAAGCTTGCTCTTGCAGCACTGCTTAGTGTGTCTATGGTTCTGCCGGTATACGGACAGGAGTTGAATGCAGAAGCGGACTTGGAAGTTGTTGAGAGATCCGAATTCGGTGTGGAATCAGAATCCGGTGTAGAATCAGAACTTGATGCGGAATCAGAGCTTGACGTGGAATATACAGAAGAGCAGGCAGATGCATCTGAAGACTACGAGGACGTGGAATTAGAGGCAGTTCCTGCGGCTACGCTGACTGAGGCATCTGATTTCGTAACGGCGGCGGATGCGGACAGCGAGTCTCAGGGAGTCAGCTTTGCATTCTCCGTAGTGGATGCTCTGGATACAGATGAACTTCGAATTCTTGCAGTGTCTGAGGCATATGAAGCAGGAGATGAAGTTCAGCTTACAAGAGATGTGGTTCGTTACGGTAGAGCCTGTTCTTATGATGGAAAAGTGAACTATGTCATCACATCGGATGAAGGAACTCCCGCGAATTATTCGGTGGCGCTGTCGGACCAGTGGATTTCGGAACTGGACGGTCCTACTTATTTCTATCTGGCGATGATAGCGGACGGTGGAGTGCGCTCTAATATTTTATCTTCCGGTGAAGTTATAGTATTCCATGATGTGGAGTCCGTTAAGATTACAGGGCCAAGTAACGGAACGGTACGCTTTATGAACGGCAGTAAGCTTACAGTTAGCTATACGCCCAATTCAAAGTATCTGATTTGCTGTACCAATTCCTATGGTGTACCGGATTTAAAATGGAACTATGCAAGTGGGGATACAGAGTGCGTTGAGGTACTCTTTAATGACTATTACAAAGCATATTATATATACGGAATCGGTATCGGACTGCAGGATGCAGTCTCTGCTACCGTAAGAACAAAAGGTGGAACACCGGTTTGTTCGTCAGGGGAACTTGCGATTAAGACGGTATGCCCCAAGGGATTATTCTCTGTGGATAACGGAGTAGAAGTCCTCTATTACTATGGTAAGTCTACCACTGAACTATGGAAGGGTTGGTATCCTGCCGGCAAATCCGGAACAGGTTACACCTACTATGACCCGGTTGACGGACATCAATTGAGAGATACTGTGGAACTCATTGATGGCAACACCTTGATTTTTGATGAGAACGGTGTATGTAAGGGCCATCAGAACCTGCCGAAGGCAGTATATCTGCGATACGTGGATGAGGATGTACTTCGTAAGGCCTCTGTTCGGAATCCTTTGGATACTGAAGAACTTCCTCAGTATGTTCCCGGAGAATCTAAAATTGCCCTTGCGGATTCGGTGCTTAGGGTGGGCAGCAAGTTCTTACTGTGTGCACAAATCGAGATGAGCAATGATATGGCACCTTCCGAATCAAGACACGTTGATTGGAGTTGTTCCGATGATGAGGCAGTAATCATTCGCCCATTAAGTTGGGATAATCGTATGTCCGGATACGGAAGCCTTGTGGAAGTGGAAGTGCTTAGTGAGAACTCGGACATTACCATTACCGCAGTGCATGATCGAATTACAGATCCTTCCAAACGTACAGTAACCTATAGCTTTGCCGCTGTG
>JAZLHG010000295.1:0-1821 GCA_045616705.1 Lachnospiraceae bacterium
TTAATGGAGTTCTCTTCCATTTCTCTTCGGTACTTCTCCGTTACTTCCTGATCCTGTCTCTTCTCGAGAATCTTCTCGGCAACCAGATCAACCTCTCGAAGAAGATCGTCACCTTTAATTGGCTTGGTCAAATACTGTGCAACACCAATCTTGATTGCTTCCTTGGCATACTCAAACTCTTCAAATCCGGATAAAATAATAATCTCAATTTGAGGGAACTCTTTTTTGATTAACTTACTCAGTTCCAGTCCGTCCATAAAAGGCATACGTATATCCGTAACTACAATATCCGGCTTAAGCTTCTGAATCATGGGGAAGGCCAGTTCTCCATCACTGGCCTCTCCACAAAATTCATAGCCGTGTCCTGTCCAGTCCACGTTATTCTTAATACCTTCTCTAACTACAAATTCATCCTCTACAAGGAATACCTTTATCATTCTAAATCACCTTAATTTAACAAACCTGCATTTTCTGCAAAAGGTCCGGCAATGACTCTGCCGGTACGCTTCTTACCTGCGTAATCCTGATCAAATACAATTGTGGAACCATCAGGTTCTTCAAAACGTTCTTCCGGCTCAAATGCCATGCCAAGTGTATCCGAATCAATCATGTTCAGATTCATATCCTTAAGGTATTCATACAGATTGGTATCAAGAGAAATCTTGCCGTCACTATTTTCCGTAAGGTTTACATAAATCTCATGTTCTGTATCCACATAACCATTCTTCTCAAGATCGCATGCTTTCGCACCATTAAAGTATGCGTTACCCTCTGACCACACGGGAAGGGGCATATAATACTTATTCCTATCGGGATTACCCTCACCGCAATAGCCTTCAAATTCGCTCTTCCACTGTTCCTCAGACATGTAACCGTCGAAGGGGAAAGTTCCTGTATACATATTGCCGGTATCCCACATACTGTCGCCTCTTACTACATCAGCCAGATCAAGAAGTCCCTGACGAACCGGTGTCTGTACAAAGACATTGTTATAGAATCTTACATCTCCATGAAGGACTGACATATAGCCTACAATTTCAGTACTGTGGGGAATATGGTACGGGGTGTATCTGGTGGAATCATAGCTGCTTGCTCCATTCTTAACACCTACGCCTACAGCAGTGATGGAACCACAGATTAAGTTATGAACAAATGCAACACCCTGAGTCGGTAACTTCACCGCTCTCTCAGACAGCATAATGTTGTTGTCAATCAATGTAGGGCCGTGTGCAATCTCAACAAACAAATCCTCGCCAAGTCCAAGACCGGGAAGATTCTCAGGTGCAAGCAGGTAATCTTCCGGCATGACATTGTCGTGGAATAAATTGCCTGTAATTCTGGTTCCCTGAACCTGCCAGTCAAGCCATACGCCTCTAACGCAGTGATGGAAATGATTATTACGAATAATTACATCAAGAGGGGCATGGAATTTAATACCTCCGATTTCTGCACCACCCAGTTCACGCTTCGTATTAATGTGATGAATGTGATTATTCTCAATAATGGAGAAGGCACAGCCTAAATTACCCACAATTCCGGTCTGACCACAGTCATGAATCTCACAGTTTCTAACGATATGAGATCCTACCAATTCCTTGGTGTAACCTTCATACTGCGCAAGATTTACACAATCTCTCTGGGTCTGTGTGCCGTCTTTGTATTTATTCTTGGACCACTTATTATCATTACCCGGCTGATAATGCTTGCCAAGAGAAATACCACTGCACTTAGAATCGGAGATTTCACAATCTTCAATTACCCATCCCTTGGACCAATGAGGACCAATCATACCTTCCTGAAGCGCCGTGGGAGGAGCCCACT
>JAZLHG010000296.1:0-2287 GCA_045616705.1 Lachnospiraceae bacterium
GGAAGATGCATCCGCAAATACGAAAAAGAAATTTACCAATATGTGTGAGTTCTATGAGGTTCCGATTCTAATATATGCCGATAAGGATTCCTTGGGGCATGTAATTGGTAAGGAGTTCAGGGCTTCCCTTAGTGTAAATGACCAAGGTCTGGCCAAAGAAATTATGAAGAAAGCAACGGAGGTAGATAAATAGTATGGCGAAAATGAGAGTTCATGAAATTGCAAAGGAAATAGATGTAGCAAGCAAGGATGTGATTGCATGCTTAGAGCAGGCAGGAATTACAGGTAAGACCGCAGCTTCTTCATTGGAAGAGGATCAGGTTGCAGTAGTTCGTAAAAAGTTTGCTCCTAAGGCTGAGGCTCCCAAAGCAGAAGCCCCCAAGGCAGCGGCCCCTAAGGCAGAAGCTCCCAAAGCAGAAGCGTCGAAGGCAGAGCCGGCTAAGAAGCCTGCAGCTGCAGAAGCACCGAAGAAGAAGCATTTGATTTTTGTAAGTAATCCCCATAACAGCCAGGATCAGAGAAGAGGCGGTTATAACGGTGGCGGAAGACCGAGTCAGGGTGGAAACGGTGGTCAGGCAAGACCTGCTTCCAAGCCTGCAGAAGGTCAGCAGCGTCCCCAGGGAAGAATCGTTCCTAATGTTAAGCCTTTAGCACCCGGTGAGAGCAGACTCTTACAGGAGAAGAAGCAGCAGGCTGAGGCAGCGAAGCAGAAGGTAGTAAATGCCGGAGGTGAGAACAATAAGCAAGCAGCAGAAACCATCCAAAAAGAAGTCCAGCTTGACGCAAATGTACAAGCAGTTAAATCTGATAATACGCAGCCTAACGTTCCTAACAGGGCTGACAGCAGTGCTCCTCGCGATAATAGAGGAAGTTCGGAACCTAGAAAAGAGGAACAAAGGAGCCAGGTAAGACCTGATAACCGCGTTCGTGTACAGACCCAGGATAGGAGAAATCAGGGTCGTCCCAGCCGTGACGGAAGACCGAACCAGGGACAAGGTCAGGGCCAGGGCTTTAACCGTGACCAGAACAGACAGGGTCAGGGCTTTAATCGTGATGCAAGACCCGGCCAGGGCTTCAACCGTGACGCAAGACCCGGACAGGGCAGACCCGGTCAGAACCAGCAGAATCAGGGTCCCAGATATAAGGATTACGGCTCAGGAAGAAACAATGGCGGATTTGTTGTGGAGTCTCAGGAACCTGAGAAGAGAGGTGGCCAGAACAGACGTCATGACGACGACAAGAGAAATAAAGAGAAGACTTACTCTACCGAGGACGGTTTCAGAGGCGGTAAGAACAGTAAGGGTAAGCAGGTTCGTCAGCTTGAGAGACCGCAGGAGAAGAAGGTAGAGGTTAAGGAAGAGGAGAAGATTAAGGTAATTACACTTCCTGAAGTTCTTACCATTAAGGAACTTGCGGATAAGATGAAGGTTCAGCCTGCTGTGATTATTAAGAAACTGTTCATGCAGGGTAAGATTGTTACATTAAACCAGGAGATTAGCTACGAACAGGCTGAGGAGATTGCTGTTGAATACGATATCCTCTGCGAGAAGGAAGTTGTAGTTGATGTTATTGAAGAACTGCTTAAGGAAGAGGATGAGGATGAAGCATTAATGACCAAGCGTCCTCCTGTTATCTGTGTAATGGGGCACGTTGACCATGGTAAAACATCCCTTCTTGATGCAATCCGTAAGACCCATGTAATTGATAAGGAACCCGGCGGTATTACACAGGCAATCGGTGCTTATGTGGTAAATACCAAGGGCCAGAAGATTACCTTCCTTGATACACCCGGTCATGAGGCCTTTACTGCAATGCGTATGCGTGGTGCGAATTCCACAGATATTGCAATCCTGGTAGTAGCCGCAGACGATGGTGTAATGCCCCAGACAATTGAGGCGATTAACCATGCGAAGGCAGCAGGCATTGAAATCATTGTAGCTGTAAATAAGATTGATAAGCCCGGTGCCAATGTTGACCGTGTTAAGCAGGAACTGACAGAGTATGAACTGGTATCCGAAGACTGGGGTGGTTCTACCGTATTTGTTCCCGTATCTGCTAAGACCGGTGAAGGTATCGATAACCTTCTTGACATGATTCTTCTTACCAGTGAGATTCTGGAACTGAAAGCCAATGCCAAGAGAAAGGCAAGAGGTATCGTTATCGAGGCACAGCTTGATAAGGGAAGAGGTTCTGTTGCTACTGTACTGGTGCAGAAGGGTACGCTTCATGTTGGTGATTTTATCGCCGCAGGCGCATGCCATGGTAAGGTTCGTGCCATGATTGATGA
>JAZLHG010000297.1:0-8859 GCA_045616705.1 Lachnospiraceae bacterium
ATTCCCTTTAACAGTGATTCCACTACATCATTAAACTTTCTATCGCTCATTTCTTAACCTCCTTTTTAAAGGCTGCAATCACCTTGCGTAAATCTTTATTAAAGTAAAGCTTCCATCCTGTAACCAACAGGCTAATCACAAATATTCGACCTTTTACCACAAGCGAGCCTTCCATTACCGCCTGTTCATAATCAGGTTCTACTTCTATTTTACCATAATACAGTGGGTAAAGCACCCCCAGAAATGCCAAGGCCTTGCCCATGGTATCACTTTCCGCAAATCCAAAATGTACCTGTCCTTTTACACGTTTGGGCAGAATTCTCTTAATTGCCTTAACCACCAGCGCAAGCACGTTTAGAATTGTGCTCTGAACATGCTCATCCATCATTAAATTCAGATAATATTCCAAATTATCAACTGCTGCACGAACCTTATTCATGAGGCGTTTTATTTTAGCCCTAAAGTGAACTGTAAGATCATAAACCTTGCCTACAAATTCCCTAATACGGTCCCAGATACCATTCTGTTCCGATTCATTTTCAGACTGATTATCATCCTTAGAATCCAATGCATCTGACTTCGTATCTGTGTGATCTTCTTCGAATCCTTCCAGCGTATAATCAGACTCATCCGGAATCAAATATTCGTCTTTTAAGTTCACTTTTGCAGAATCCACTTTGGATTCTTTATCCTTCGTCCTTTGATTCCTCTTGGACTTTTTCTTTTGCTTCGGTGGTCTCTTTTTATACTTGATTCCAAGAATTCGGATTGCGGTATCTAATCCATCCTCGTTATATGTCACAGTGACAGTAATCAAATGAAGTAACCAACTGATTCTGCCCCCGGCAACAATCTTCTCATGATAATCACCATCGACCTTATATCTAATAGGAACAAACAACACCAATCCGACAATCATCAGAACGAGGCCAATGATGCTTAGAAGCACAATTCCAATTATTTTTAGTACTAACAAGAATATACTCAAAATAAACCTCACTGATTTACAAACTGTGATGCAAAGTATGCCCTCATACCGGAGTAGGTACGATTTCTTAGATAGTACTCTTCATATATACTTTGTACCAGTTTAAAAGCAGCCTCTTCGTTTTCAGCAAATCCAATAATATCAAAATTACGTTTTCTAAAGGAGCGCTGTTTAAACAACGTTACAGAATAAATATCAAATACATCCTTCTCACCGGAAGAAATCGTGATCACATATAATCCGACCATCCCAATTCCCAAGTGGACATTCGTTTTAAATTTGGAAGCCCTGGTTGTTGCAGCTTCTGTCAGATATAAAGAATCTAAATACCGAATCATTGTTCTTCCCACAATTTCCAAAATGGACTATCAATTCAAACAAATCGATAGTCCACCAACTTCATTAACAGCCGCTATTTCCCAAGCGGTTCATCCGTTTACGTTCCTGGTATTCCGCATACGCCTTCTCCAGAATCTGGCGTTCATTGGAGAACTTCAATAAGTGGTATGCTTCATGATATTTATAGAAACCGGAATCCACAAAATACTCTTCACGTTGTGGCTTACTGTAGTAACTCTCGCCAGTCATCAAATACCAATGCACCTGTTTCTCAACCACATCCTCAGGTACGGTAAAGGTATAATGACTGCTACCAATGTACTGAACGATACTAGCCTTAGCTCCGGACTCTTCCAGCACTTCACGGAGAGCGGTTTCTTCATACGTCTCTCCTTCTTCTACAGTTCCCTTTGGCAACACCCAACCTTCGTACTTATTACGAAAGTTCTTATAGAGCAGCAAAATCTTGCCTCGAAAAATAACCACACCGCCACAGCTCGTTGCTTCAATCATTGCAATGCCTCCTGTTATGGTGTGTTATAGAAGTCTATAACTGACAATCAGTATAGCATTATTTCAAAAGGCAGTCAAACAGATAACATTACTGTCTGTTGGCAAAATATGCATCAAATACAACTTTGGCTATCGGAACGGCAACCTCACCACCTGAACCACCATCTTCAACAATAACGGTAACAGCAACCTCAGGTTGACCAATCCCCGCATACCCGGTAAACCATGCATGGCTTCGCTTCTTATCGGTAGTATATTCGGCAGATCCGGTTTTGCCCGCTGCATAATAACCCACTGTATCCCTTACTCTGGTAGCGGTACCGTTTTGTACAACTTCAGCCATAAGTGTCTGCAGCATCTGTGCTTCATCAACACTCATCAGCCTACCATATTCTGAAGGTTTCGTCTTCTCAACCAAATCTCCGTTCGCACTGTTGATTTCATCTACCACATAAGGTTTCATTAAAATACCATCATTTGCAATGGCACAAGTAATTAAATTCATGTGATACGGCGTAACCATCGTCTTGCCCTGACCAATTGCAGTCTGCATTACTTCCGAAATGGAAGAAGAATTACTAAGAGGGACCGAGCTCTCACGATGCACATAAGGAATCGGAAGCGACTGGTTAAATCTCAAATCATTACAGGTCTCTCGAAATTTGCGTTTGTTTAACTTCGTAGAAATATTAGCAAAGCTAGAGTTACAGGATTTGGCAAATGAGGAAGTGAAATCCATAGTGCCATGTTTCTGCCCATGATAGCAATTAATCACATTGCCTTCGTATGCAAAAGAACCCCCACATTCAAATTCATAATCCAGAGTATCCTCATATTCATTGATATAAGAAAGCGCAGTTACGATTTTAAAGGTTGAGCCCGGCGGATATAGTCCCTGTGTCGCACGATTCAGTAATGCAGATTTATCACCGTCGGCATTAATCACATCCCAAAAGGCATCAATCGTATTGGAATCAAAGTTAGGTTTAGATACCATTGCCAGTAATTCTCCTGTTCGGACATCACTGAGTATCACAGCACCCTTATGATCTTCCAATGCAGCATCTGCCATTTTCTGGACATCTATGTCCAAGGTTGTAATCACCGAATCTCCCGGATTTTTAACTCCATTTAAATCATTCTGAATCCGGTCTCCAATAAAGATATTACTAGTTAACAATTTGAAATTAGAGATGCGCCCTACACCGGTCTTACCATGGGTTGAATACCCCACTGCGTGGGAAAATAAACCATTATATGGATACACTCTGGTCTCATACCCGTTGGCATCTACAACGGTAGTTGCCAAAATCTCTCCTTCTCGGCTAAGAATATCGCCTCTGACAACTCGCTTCGCAAAAAGGTCCTGACGTCTATTATAAGAATTATTGATTACGTCAGCGCTCTTAAAAGCAGTGAAATAGCTGACGTATAACATGATTGCAATAAACAGACCGACAAATAAATAGGTGATAACAAGAATTTCTCGATTGCCGCTGATTTGTCTCTTACGTCCTTGTTTCTTCTCGTGATTAGTTGACACCGCTCACCCCTCCTTCCCCTGCAGAAGCTTGTTTTGAAGGTACAGACGGATGCTCATCCTTGACCGCAATATACATTCCTTCAATCAGGAAAAACATCAGAAGCGACACCATTACAGAACTGCCACCATAGCTGACAAGAGGGAGCGTCACGCCGGTAAGTGGAATAAACTTGGTAACACCACCGATTGTTAAGAACACCTGGAAGCCATAACTTACTGCAATTCCCACTGCTAAAAGCTTATAAAATTTATTCTGAAAACGCATTGCAATATTCATAAACATTACAAAACAACTAACGCAGACCAGAATCAGACATAATCCGAAAATAACACCAAGTTCCTCACAAATAGCGGCAAAAACAAAATCCGCTTCTACAACCGGAATTGTATTTGGTGCACCCTGGCCTATTCCCATGCCGAACCAGTCACCGGTTCCGATGGCAAATAAGGACTGTGCAGCCTGATAGCCCGCATTGTCAATCGCACTAAAGGGATCTCTCCAAGCCTGAACACGAACCCGAACATGGGAAAACAAATAATATCCGGCCACGGAAGCTACTCCACCCGCAAGGAGCCCTAACAAATAATATAAAGGCTTACGGGTACTTACAAACAATACGGCAATATAAACCGCAAAAAACAAAACTGCAGTTCCTAAGTCCTTACTGAGAACGAGAATGATGACATGAAGACCTGCAACTACAGCAGAAATAAATACCTGCTTAAAAGATTCGCTTTTTACAAGAAGCCCTGCAATTGCAAAAGCAAAGGAAATCTTAACAATTTCAGAAGGCTGAAACGTTACTCCCATAATAGAGATGTTAATCTTCGAACCATTAACAACCTTTGAAAACAACAGCACCATGCTCAGAGACACAATACCGAAAGCAGCAAATATCCATGCGAACTGATCAATAGACTTAAACTTACGGAACAGAAACGGCACAAACATGCAAATTGCAAGACCAACAACAACGATTGCAAACTGACGGCTGGCCTTCGTATAGGAAAGCCGTGTAAGAATAATAAATCCAACTGCCAGAAGCATACACATATTGTTAAGAACTAATTTATTAGCAGACGGATATGCTATTCGATTCAGAATTAATAAGCCTCGGCAAATAACCAATTGCATGAGATAGAAAATAATCACCTTACCATCCTGCTGGGTCAAAAAAAGTGCAAGAAAGGACAGCGTCTGAATACAAAACATCCAGATTCGTTGTCTACTGTATATGTTTTTACGGCTCTCTTCGTTGCCATGTCGAAACACACTGAAGCAGTCAAATGTATATGCAAGCATAAACAAAATAATCAGGTATTTAGACACAACCACAATGATTGTAGTCATTTATTCTACTCCTCTTCCCAAATGTCCTTTGGTATAGTCGTACTCAACTACGATTTCTCCCATAGATGTACTGTGAAACAAGTCAAGAATATGATCCATTTCCGAACCATTCTCTGTCGAAAATAAGAATCGTATCGAGTAAGGATTCAGTCGTTTTATTAAATCAAAATCTCTGTGCAGTGAAATCGGCACACTATTATAAATCAGATTTGTACACTCGCTACAGTTATGCCAAACAGGAAACTGTGCGTTCTGACGATCCGAAATTGTAACAAATCCACTCCGGTGCACACAACCACCTGTAGTCTTCTGCACGCACTGTGCTGATACCATTACCGGTAACCTACCATAAACAATCAAATCCTCGTTCATGATATTCCTTCGCAATAGTTCCTTCCGATTCAGTTCAACCGGCACCGTCGTAAGGTCCACACCAAAACTTCTAAGCGCAAGATAAGCTTCTTGATTCAAAGCATACAAATGAAGATCTGCAAGTATGGTTCCCGTATATTGCATCTCCCTTAGGAAATAAAGACTCTCGTAATTGCCAATCAAGACACCGTCTACAACATCTTCTGACAAAATATTCGCAAGTTCATGCTTATGTTTGACAAAATAGCCATCCCTCGCAATAATCGGCAACTGTATCATCAGCTTGGTAGATTTACCCTTTATTCTTGGGATAATATCCTGAAGCCTTGAATATGCCATATATGCCGGAACTGTCAGTAAATCGATATCATTTCTCTTAAGTACATGTAGTAGCTGTTCTTCAGTAGTAACCGACACATGAATATAAGGGGGCTCCTGTTTCAACTTGGAAATACCTTCTATTTGTTCAGCCCGATTATTGTCAACGGTATCATCGTAAAGAACCGCCTCACTCCGCCGCTGAAAGGGACTCAGTATAGCCTCTCGAATCCTGTCAACTGCATTCCGTCGCAATTGATTCAAAACCGACACCGGCAGAAATAAATCATCTGACATAAAGCAGTCTATTCTCTCAGGATAGAACGTTGTCCCGCCAAGCTTACGAAGTTGTTTCAGTACGTCCTCTTCTGTAATGGGCTTATTAATTGCATGACCTGCACAATCACCCTTGACCGTAACCGTTCTACCATTACACTCTGCTACAAGAACAGATTCCGCATCAGCAGAAAGATGTAATTCAAAACAAATCGGCAATAACTTAAACTTCTCTGTAAACCGCTCTCTAGCCGCTACAGCCTCCTCTTCCGAAGTACGCATATATCCGGGCTCGGAAATAGTAAGCATATCTCTGCCATTCCGCTCAAAATAATATCCCTGAGAATTCCCGCTTCTCGTATATAAACGATGAAGAAGATGCAAGTCGTTCTCATCAACTTGATAACCCTGTGGATTCTTCAGGTACAGGTCAATATATTTACGATAAATTCCGGTTGTAACCGCAACATATTCCGGATTCTTAAGTCTACCCTCTATCTTAAAAGATGTAATTCCGGCTTCACACAGCTTAGGAAGAATCTCAAGGGTACATATATCCTTACAACTGAGCAAATAGGATTTATTATAGGGCAAACGGCAGGGTTGCGCACAGCGTCCGCGATTACCGCTTCTACCACCAATCACACTGGACATCAGACATTTACCGGAATAAGAATAGCAGAGTGCACCATGTATAAAACATTCCAGTTCAGTCTCGTCCTGTCTATGAATATTCTCTATTTCTCTAAGGGACAGTTCTCTTGCAAGAACGACTCTCTCTACACCATATTCTCGAAGCAGCTTCACGCCCTCAAGATCCGTAATTGCCATCTGCGTGCTGCCGTGAACCGGAAGAAGTGGAAAATGTCTCTTGATATAACGAATCAAGCCAATGTCCTGAACAATAACACCATCCAGACCCGCTTCGTAAAAAGGATGCAAATATTCTGTAATTTCATCCATTTCCGGGTTCTTCATCACAGTATTTAATGTCATGTATACCTTACGATGAAATAAATGCGCATAATCAATTGCCGCAAGAATCTCTTCATCTGAGAACTTCGCACCCGCTCTTGCAGAGAAATTCCCACCTAAATATACCGCATCCGCTCCGGCCTGAATTGCCGCCAAAAAACACTCATAATCCCCTGCCGGGGAAAGTAATTCATAGTTCAAAATACTACCTCAAAAAAAATCGAGTAGGTTGCCCTACTCGATATTATTATTTCTTCCTTTCGGTCATGTCACTCTGATATTCCCGAATCATTTTCTCTTTGCTCTCTAACTTAATCTGAGCTGCAATCAATTCATGCTTCAGATCATACAGTTCACGGTCCTTGGCATCAATTTCTTCTTCTAAAGTCTCAATCTGCTTCTTCGCCTTAAAATAGTCATCTGCAACATTGAGCTGAAGCAAAATACCCTGCATATCAAGAGGCTGTCTACGAAATGATTCAATCTTGCTATATTCTAATATCTTATTATTAATATAAGAAGCAACCTTCTGTAAATACTCTTCGCTCTCGTAACCACTAAGAGTAATTACCTTCCCACCAATAATAACCTCTGCATCATTCTTATGTGCCATAAACAAATCCCCCGCCTAGCAATCATCACATACAGTAATTATAACAAAATTCGTGGGAAAAACAACCGTCAATCCTGTTCGATATACGTAATCCCAAAATGATCATACGCTGTTCTGGTACACACTCTTCCTCTTGGGGTTCGATTGATAAATCCATTTTGAATCAGATAGGGCTCGTATACATCTTCAATCGTCCCGGAATCTTCGCCAATCGCAGCCGCAATGGTATCGAGGCCCACCGGACCACCATCAAATTTATGAATCATCGTAAGGATTAAATTTCTATCAACATGATCTAAACCCATACGATCTACATCCATGATATCAAGAGCATCCTGAGCCACCTCGTAAGTAATCTCTCCATCATAACGAATCTGAGCAAAATCTCTTACACGTTTTAGAAGACGGTTTGCAAGTCTCGGTGTACCTCTGCTACGTCTTGCAAGTTCTTCTGCTCCCTTAGGATCAATTTTCACACCTAGAATGTTAGCCGAATGCATAATAATTGTTGTCAGTTCTGAGATTGTATAAAACTCTAAACGGTGAATTACACCGAATCGATCACGAAGAGGCGCTGTAAGGAGTCCCGCTCTGGTTGTTGCACCAACAAGAGTAAATTTAGGCAAATCCAATCTGATTGACCTTGCACTTGAACCCTTACCAATCATAATATCAATTGCATAATCTTCCATCGCAGGATAGAGTACTTCTTCAACCTGTCTATTCAAACGATGTATCTCATCTACAAACAGAATATCGCCTTCCTGCAAATTATTAAGAATAGCAGCCATCTCACCGGGCTTCTCAATAGCCGGACCCGATGTAGTCTTAATATGAACTCCCATCTCATTGGCAATAATTCCGGCAAGTGTTGTCTTACCAAGTCCAGGTGGTCCATAAAACAGCACGTGATCAAGCGGATCATTACGCTGTTTCGCTGCCTCAATATAAATCTTAAGCATTTCTTTGGCCTTTTGCTGGCCGATATAATCCGTTAACAATTGCGGACGAAGACTTCCTTCAATCTTAATATCTTCTTCCGTCAAATTCGTCTCTATTGTTCTCCTGCCCATAACTCACCCCTAAATCAAATACTTAAGTGATGCCTTCAGAATCTTCTCAACATCATCTCCGTCAGCAATCTCAACACTTCTCACAGCACGCATTGCATCTGTTGAGCTATAGCCCAGGGCACATAAGGCTTCTACTGCTTCCTGCCTGATTCCTGTAACACCCTCATCATCCTTAGAATGAGCCAGTTTAGCCTCAAACGCTTCCTCAAGGTTCACCTTATCCTTAAGTTCAATAATCATACGCTGGGCAGTTTTCGCACCAATTCCCGGCGATTTTGCAATTGTCTTAGCATCTGAAGACAGTATCGCAAATCGAAGGTCATCAACACTCATAACAGACAATACACCAAGAGCCCCCTTAGGGCCGATTCCACTGACCTGAATCAAGAGCTTAAAGAAATCCAAATCGTCCTTCGTAAGAAAACCATATAGCCACATTGCATCTTCACGTACGCTAAGATAAGTGTAGATCTTCAATTCCTCACCGATACCACGAAT
>JAZLHG010000298.1:0-2359 GCA_045616705.1 Lachnospiraceae bacterium
GGATCAAACTCTCATAAAATAATTTGATTCCGGGTCCAGATTAAACTGGCTAATCTGTCCTCGTTTACTGTTAAGGTTTTGTTCCAAAAAATTTAAAGAAATTTTTCGGGGTTGGTTATGCTGTTAAGTTTTCAATGTTCATGCTGCAAATCACCGATTTAAGTGTCGCAACTCGTACATAATAGCATTCATAAACCCTTTAGTCAAGGGGTTTTTTTAAATATTTTTGGCTTTTTTAAATTTATTTTTGGAGCCTCTATATGTGCTATTTTTTCGGCTTTTTAACACTTTATCTTGTGTCTCATGATTTGTGTTTCTTCCTATTATATATCACTGCAGCAAACAATCCGATGAGGGAAATCACAGAAATCAAACTGCCTTCTCTGAATCCCTTGGGCACATATTTCATTTCGAATTCATGAGCACCCGGTGTAGTCTCTACTGCCAACAATCCATCCAAAACCATTTCCGTAGTTGCCGGTTTGCCATCTACTGTCATGGACCAAGATGTCTCATAGGGAATACTAAACACGATATAATCTGCAGACTCACTTTTAAAGGTACCCTTCAAATGAGAACTGGAAATCTTCTGAACAGTGACCTCCTGTCCCTCTATCGCTTCGTTATACCACTTTGCAAGCTCCTTGGTATTCTCATAATAGAAGTCAGCGCTGTTAATGGTGATATTATTCTGATTCAGATAGATCCGAACCTCGATTTCTTCTCCCTTTTTAAAATGTCCTGTCTCTCGAATGGACCAGCCATAGGTTGTGAAGTAAGGTTCTTTCTCCAGTCCGTCAATCACAATGGTTGTTGCCTGCTCAATAGGAGCATCGAAATACATGAAGATGAAATCTTTGCTACCTACTTTTAACTTGTAGGAAATATAAGCATCTTCTGTCTGGTCGATTCTGCTGTAGTTGTGTCCTGCGGCCTCCACATTAACCAGTTCCATCTCTCCCTGCTGAACCGGTCTGTAGATTTCATAATGGGAATCGCGGAATGCCTCAGCAATTGCATTCTGATACTCGAATTTATTATTGCCCGCTTCCGACACTCCTGAAACTGAAGATTTCATACCAAAAGCTAACGGTAAGGTATAAGGATTCTTAAATACGTTAATATCACACTGGTTCTTAAAGCGGGGATAGGGCTTGGCAATTTCATCATATTGGGACAGAATATATTTCACGCCCATAAAAGCATCGGCGAAGCTGGTGCTTCCATATCCATAGAAAGCCCAGTTCTCATTGTTTCTAAATCCCATGGATTCCATGAAATTCTTAACCTGTGCGGTCTCGCAGGAACTAAAGTGAGACAAGCCGTTATAACCAAGAAGCATAGCGTCATTATGAGATCTTCGATATAACTTCTCAATTCGATAGAATCCCGGATCCTGTATCATGAGCCCATTGATGACTGCCCGATTATCCTTAACGAAATTCTCATATGCTTCCATACTATAATCGTCCGGATTCTCATCAAGGTCTGCAAAATAACCACCGATAGACACGTATCCGTTATACAGAAGATCAGCACTCTGCAGTAGAAACAGTCCCAGAACCAGAGGGATTACAAATTCCTTTTTATTACGGAAGCCATAAATGAAGAAAAGTGTAACCAGAATAATCACGCCGGAGATTACAATCTGATCCATGCCAACATATTCATTCTTACTGATAAGCATGTATACGGAATATCCGCCATAAATCACCAGGAGGATAATACCCTGATATGGTCTTGTTCCGGCCGCCGTGCTGATAAATCCTTTGTAAGCTATGAACAACAATAGGAAGCTAAAGAAGAAGGAATCTCTATAGGGGAATCCGATGGGTGCATTGAACCCATGCCAGATAATATTCAATGCATTAATATAGAAGCAACCAAGCATTGCAGTCAATGCCAGAAGCGATACAATTCTCTCCTTCATGCTGACCTTCTTATTAAGAAGGAACAGGATTACAAAGACAACCGCCTGAACACCGCAATATATAATAGGAAGTCCGTCTGAAATGTTGCCATGGAAAGAAGTATTATAGAGCCCTGAGAATACGTCTATCATTCTGAAGTTTCGTGACAGCGCCAAGTCCGCCTGTCCCACTCCATTCTTCTGACCGGATAAAGAGAATACCACCGTAATCAGCGTGAATGCCGACATTCCCACCGCAATCAAGGAACTGAGAATATAACTACCTACTGCTTTACTATAACCAAACAGCGTCCTAAGTCTTAAATCCGGAGTCTCACTCAGAACATAGTAGACAAAGAAAATCATGGTGAAGAGACAGGTCATATAGCCAATATAGTAGTTGGAGAATATAGCCAGAAACAGAGTAATAATATAGAGAACACTAATTCT
>JAZLHG010000299.1:0-4643 GCA_045616705.1 Lachnospiraceae bacterium
GATCATTATCGATTCCTCTACGCCCTTCCCAGCAACTGATTCAGCACCTGCATCGTCTCCTCTTTCTCAGTAAACTGAAGACCTGTCATGCCCAGCTTAAGCGCGGCCTGAACATTCCGTGCATCATCATCGATGAAGATGCATTCTTCGGGAATTAAATGATATCTGTCCATAAGCACTCTGTAGATATCGGGATTGGGTTTCACCATCAGCTCCTGGTGAGACAATACGCCGCCGTCCATGTAATCTATGAAATCAATGGAATCGGCGCATTCGATATAAGCCTTTCTGGAATAGTTAGAGAGGTAATAGACCTTGTAGCCGGCAGCCTTCAGTTCCTGAATCCAGGGGATTGCGAAATCACGCTTCAGAAGCATACCATGAATATTATCGAAGACGATATGCAGTTCCTTTTCGATGTCAGGATCGATAGTAAGGAATCCGGCAATGGCTTCTTCTTCCGTAAGAGCGCCACGGTCGAACTCATCCCAGTAGGGACTACCCATAGAAGCGTTGATAATTCGTTTGATCATTTCAGGGCTCATGCCTTTCTCTAGCATGAAGCCCTGGATGTTATATTCTACAAGTACATTTCCGAAATCAAAAATAATATTCTTATACAAGTCTATTCTCCTAAAAGATAATTGGTTATTTTACCTCGTTGTCTTCATTTACTGTTCCGTTGACGAAATCCATAGCATTCTGCAGTGTGGTACGTGAGATGGACAGGAGTGCTTCTTCTGTAAGGAATCCCTGGTGAGACGTGATGATTACGTTAGGGAAGGACAGCAGTCTGGATGTAATGGAAGTCTCCAAAATGTCATCCTCACGATTCTCAAATACGTTGTTGGTCTCCTGCTCATATACATCAAGACCTACACCGAAGAATTTATGAGCTCTGATGCCTGCAATCAGATCCTCTGTATTAATTAGTGCACCACGGGATGTGTTAACCAGGATTACATTCTTCTTCATCTTCGCAATGGTATATTCACTGATGATATGGTATGTGTCATCGGTAAGCGGGCAATGAAGAGAAATCAAATCGCTGTTCTTAAGCAGAGTCTCGAGATCGACATAGGTTACGAAATCCAGATCTTTGTTGGGATACATATCATATGCAATTACATCCATACCGAAGCCGCGGCAGATTCTGCACATTGCGGCGCCTATTTTGCCGGTACCGATGATACCGGCGGTCTTGCCATAGAAATTAACGCCGGTAAGACCTACCAGACTGAAATTGTTCTCACGAACCTTGATATAACTCTTGTGGATATGACGGTTAACTGCCATTGCCAGTGCCATGGCATGTTCGGCAACTGCTTCCGGAGAGTATCCGGGAACGCGGAGTACGGTGATGCCATGCTTCTTGGTAGCCTGTAAATCAACATTGTTATAGCCGGCGCATCTCATAAGGATGAGCTTAATGCCTGCATCTGCAAGCTTCTCAACTACCGGCTCGCTTACATCGGAACTGACAAAGCCGCATACGGCATCATAGTCTCTGGCAAGAGATGCTGTCACAGGAGATAAATCCGCTTCCACATAATCTATGGTAATTTCGGGATAATCTGCCAGGGCGTTGTCAAATGACTCTCTGTCATATTTCTTAACGTCGTAAAATAGTATCTTCATATAAACTCCTCCTTACTTGATGAATGTTATAACTTTATTCCATTGTATAAAGAAGACATTTAGTTGACAAGAGTGTTTATCACAGATTTTATCGTGTTGACAAATACCCCATAGGGGTATAAAATAAATAGCAAAGGAATACCCCGTGGGGGTATATGAACGGGATATGAAGGAGAATGATATGGACAACAATCAGAACGAGATCAATATGCCTAAGTGTTGCTGCTCCGGGAAGCATAAGGAACGTGAGGATGCAGAACTGAAGAGTCTGATGAACAGATTGAAGAGAATAGAAGGTCAGGTTCGAGGCGTTGAGGGAATGCTGGAATCCGGTGCTTATTGCACGGATATTTTAATGCAGGTATCTGCCATTACCTCTGCCCTAAACAGCTTCAACAAGGTATTGCTTGAGAACCATGTGAAGACCTGTGTGGCAGATGGCATTCGCAAGGGTGATGATCAGGTGATTGGCGAGCTGGTAGAGACTATGCAGAAATTGATGAAATAGTTTGTTGTATCGAATTGATTGAAGAATAGGAGAAAGGAATGAAATATGCAGCAATATAGTGTTACAGGTATGAGTTGTGCGGCCTGCAGTGCCAGAGTAGAGAAGGCCGTATCTGCTGTGGACGGTGTTACCGAATGCGCCGTTAATCTGCTTACGAACTCTATGACAGTGGAAGGAACGGCGGATGCAGCAACAATTATTAAAGCAGTGGAAAATGCAGGATATGGAGCCAAACAGAAACAGGAGCAGACGGAAGAGACTCCGGATCTTCAGGATGAATCCCAGGAACTTAAGGATACTGAGACTCCTGCAATCAGGAAGCGTTTGATTGCTTCTCTGATTCCACTGGCGTTTCTTATGTATGTGTCTATGGGACATATGATGCTTGACTGGCCGGTTCCGGCATTCTTAAAAGGGAATCCCATATCTATGGGTATTTATGAGATGTTAGTCACGATTATTGTCATGATGATTAACAGGAAGTTCTTCGTGAACGGATTTAAGGGACTCCTTCATAAGGCTCCCAACATGGATACACTGGTTGCACTGGGTGCTTCTGCATCCTTTGGCTTCAGTACTTATACCCTTTTTAAGATGACTACGGTAATGATGGATCATGAGCAGCTTCATGGCCTCATGGATGGATTCTATTTCGAATCTGCTGCCATGATTCTTACACTGATTACAGTAGGTAAGATGTTAGAGGCTATGTCTAAAGGCAGAACCACAGACGCCTTGAAGGGCTTAATGAAGTTAGCGCCCAAGACTGCCGTTCTGGTACGGGACGGTGTAGAAGAGGAAGTGCCGGTTAGAACCGTTAAGGTGGGAGACTACTTTGTGGTCAGACCCGGTAGTAACGTGCCAGTTGATGGTGTGGTTATAGAGGGTAGCGGTGCCGTTGATGAATCCATGCTGACAGGCGAGAGTATTCCTGTAGATAAAGTGGTCGGAGATGCCGTATCTGCTTCTACCGCCAATGTGAATGGATACCTGATCTGTGAAGCAACGAGAGTTGGTAAGGATACTACCATTGCCCAGATTATTCATATGGTCAGTGATGCATCTGCAACCAAGGCTCCCATTGCCAAGGTGGCGGACAAGGTGTCCGGCGTGTTTGTTCCTACGGTTATGGGAATTGCGCTTGTTACATTTGTCATCTGGATGATTACCGGTGTTACAGTAGGATTTGCACTGGAACGTGCTATTTCTGTATTGGTAATCAGTTGCCCCTGTGCGCTGGGTCTTGCTACCCCTGTAGCAATCATGGTAGCCAGTGGTGTAGGTGCTAAGAATAAGATTATGTTTAAGAATGCAACCGCCCTGGAACAGACCGGTAAAACCCAGATTGTAGTACTGGATAAAACGGGAACCATTACGAAGGGTGAACCGGAGGTGGCCTGTATTGTTCCGGAAGAAGGTGTTACCCAGGAGGAACTGTTATCCCTTGCTCTGTCTCTGGAAGAGAAGAGTGAGCACCCCTTGGCCAGAGCCGTTGTGAAGAAAGCGGTAGATATGGGGATAACGCCCATGGAGCTGGATGATTTCAAGAACGAAGTGGGAAGCGGTGTTCTTGGAGTTCTTAAGGGTCAAACAGTTTACGGTGGCAATCTGAAATATGTTGCAGAGAAGGTTAGAATTTCTGACTACTGCCTGCGTCAGTCTAATGAGATGGCAAGTAAGGGAATGACCCCTATTTTCTTCGCTATGGAGGACCATCTTCTGGGCCTTATGGGAATTGCCGACATGGTGAAGGAAGACAGCAGAGATGCCATTGCGCAGCTTCAGAATATGGGAATTCGTGTGGTTATGCTTACCGGAGATAACGAGACAACTGCTCGTGCAATCGGTAAGGAAGCAGGTGTTACGGAGATTGTTGCGGGAGTCCTTCCCGATGGCAAGGAGGCTGTAATCAGACAACTGCAGGAGAAGGGCAGAGTGATGATGGTTGGTGACGGAATTAACGACGCGCCTGCCCTGACAAGAGCAGACATCGGTGTTGCCATCGGTGCCGGAACGGATATTGCAGTTGATGCCGCAAGCATTATTCTGGTGAACAGCCGTCTGACTGATGTGGCTGCAGCCATTCGCCTTAGTAAGAAGACCCTGAAGAATATATATGAGAACCTGTTCTGGGCATTTATTTATAACGTAATTGGTATTCCGTTGGCAGCAGGCGCCTGGATTGTTCCGTTTGGTCTGGTTCTTAAGCCCATGTTCCGTGCTGCGGCCATGAGTCTGTCCAGTTTCTGTGTGGTATCCAATGCCTTAAGACTGAATCTGTGCAAGCTCTACGGAACCGGTAAGGATAGACCGGGTAAGCATATGATTCAGGGAGAAATTCTGGCGAAGAATGAGAATGTCCGTGAATCTACATCGGAAGCAGAGTATAATAGTAAGGAAGAATGTAGCCTGTCCCCGAAGGGAACAGAAACAGAAAAAATGAATCAACAAACAGTAAAGACTAACAATAAAACAAAGACAATAAAAATGTTTTAAA
>JAZLHG010000300.1:0-3422 GCA_045616705.1 Lachnospiraceae bacterium
CTCTAAACACACCACTCTGCTTCAGCAGTTCATCTACCAGTGTGGTTTTACCATGATCTACGTGGGCAATAATTGCCACGTTACGAATGTCTTCTCTCTTCTCTAACATATACTCTCCTCAAAACCGATATCATTTCTAGCCGATTCCAGTCTGTCAATTGGTCGGTTATCCCAAATTCAGAAGTGCAGATGCAATATTAAAGTAAATCATTAAGGACAATGCATCTACAATTGTTGTAATAAAAGGTGAAGCCATAACAGCGGGGTCAAATCCCAGTCTCTTAGCAAGAATAGGAAGTGTGCAGCCCACCAGCTTGGCAAACAGCACAGCCAGAACCAGAGTCGCACATACGACCAATGCTACCATAACCGTCACTCTGTCAATTATCATCATTTTAGCGAAATTTGCAACTGCTAATGTCACACCACATAACAGCGCTACTCTGGATTCCTTCCACATAATACTGAGAATATCGGACAGTTCAATCTCATTTAGGGACAAACCACGGATAATGGTTACACTGGCCTGTCCACCGGCATTTCCACCGGTATCCATCAGCATGGGAATGAAGGACGTGAGTACCACATAGGTACTTAATGCATCTTCGAAATGAGTAATGATTCCACCGGTTACCGTAGCAGAAATCATCAGCAGAAGAAGCCAGGGAATTCTCTTCTTCCAGGTCTCAATTACACCGGTCTTCATATAAGGCTTATCGGTAGGCACGATAGCTGCCATTTTCTCAATATCCTCGGTAGCCTCTTCCTGCATGATATCCACAACGTCATCGATGGTGATAATGCCCACCAAACGTTCTTCATTATCTACAACCGGCATGGTTGTAAAGTCATATTTGGAGAACAGCATGGCAACTTCTTCCTGGTCCATCATGGTATTACAGGAAATAATATTGTCATTCATGATCTCACCAATAATCTCATTTGCCTCATGAAGGAGAAGGTATCTTAAAGCAACGGTACCAATCAGATGTCTCTCCTTATCAAGCACATAACAAATATTGATGGTTTCCTTATCTACACCGGTCTTACGAATGCGGTCAATGGCCTGTTCAACCGTAAGGCTCTCCTTAAGGTCTACAAACTCCACCGTCATGATTGAGCCCGCAGAATCCTCCGGATATCTTAACAGATGGTTAATATCACGTCTGGTATCTGCACTGGCATTTGCAAGCAGTTTCTTCACCACGCCTGCAGGCATTTCTTCCATAAGGTCGGTAGCATCATCGGCCATCAGATTATTGATAATGTTGGCAGCCTCTCGATCCGTTAAGGAAGTAATAATTGTCTGCTCCATTTCAATGGGCAGATAAGCAAATACATCTGCTGCAATGCTCTTTGGTAAGATTCTGAAAATTTTCACAACCTCTTCCTTGGGCAGTTCTTCAAAAACAGCGGCAATATCCGCCTCATTCCATTCAGCCAGTTCCTGACGAAGGCTGGAATACTTTTTCTCTTCAATTAACTCCAAAATTTCTTCCATTTGCATAGTCTACCTCCCGGTTTATAATATAGTTATGTCAACTTGCGTAGTGCCTTCCTTTTGGATTGCTGCACCACCTGCGGTTAATTCCGTAATCTGTTTCTTAATGCGTTCCTCCTGATCGGCAAGTAACACAATTCGAAAAGTCACTTTATCCGTATAAATACTGTCATTTACAATCACATTTTCCTTACCGAACAGATACTGTAACTTCCCTGCACCGTTATAATCGGTGTCAATGGCATACTGATTACCTTCGGTTCGAAGAATAACCTGACAGTTCTCAAGACCTGCCTTCACGGCAGACTGATAAGCTCTGATCAAGCCTCCCGTTCCAAGAAGCGTTCCTCCGAAATATCTGGTTACCACCACGCAGATATTACGAATCTCACTGCCTAACAGCACCTCAAGCATGGGACGTCCTGCAGTTCCGGAGGGCTCTCCGTCATCAGAACATCTGGTAAGTTCACCCTTCTCACCAATAACAAAAGCAGAACAGTTATGACGTGCATCCCAGTACTGCTTCTTCATCTCGGCAATAAAGCTTACCGCCTCTTCTTCGGAATATACCGGTTTAATATTGGCGATGAATTTAGATTTCTTCTCTTCAATTTGACCGGTTCCACCCGATTTCAGACATTTATACGCGCACATACGTCTATATTACACCCAATCAGGATAGAATGCCACCCTAGTCCATGGGAATTTTGCAAGCAGCCAACATCAGCTTAATTCGATTGAGCTGATTCACCTCGCTGGCACCGGGATCGTAGTCCACAGCCGCAATGTTGGCATTGGGATATGCGCCCTTCAGCGCTTTGATTACACCTTTACCCATTACATGGTTCGGCAGACACCCAAAGGGCTGAATACATACAATATTGTTAACGCCTTCATTTAACAGTTCTACCATCTCTCCGCAGAGGAACCATCCTTCACCGTACTGGTTACCAATAGATAAAAACGGCTTGGTGGGTTCCGCAATGGTCTCAATACTCTTAGGGGCCGAGAAATGCTTACTTGCAGTCAGGGCATCAATGGCAGGCTTACGGATTCTTCTTAAAGCCGGCACGCCGAAAGTCGTGATCAGTGACTTCATATAACTTCCGCCTAAATATTCATAGCGGTACTTCTCGTCGTAGACCATCATGGCAAAAAAGTCCATAAAGTCAGGCACCACTGCTTCCGCACCTTCCTTCTCCAGCACGTCCACCAAATAATTATTGGCAAGGGGCATAAACTTCACCAGAATCTCACCTACAATTCCCACACGAGGCTTCTTCACCGTCTCATCAATAGGTAAATTGTCGAAATCTTCCACAATCATTTTGCACAATTCTTTATAGGAATAGGTCGGATTCTTCGCTCCGAAGTTCTCAATACAAATACTGCGCCACTTATCTCTCATGGCATTTGCGGAGCCGGGCGTAATTTCATAGGGACGCATACGATACAAGCATCTCATAATCACGTCACCGCAAATAATAGCCTTCAATCCCTCAAGCAGTAAATGTTTGGGAATTACAAAACCATCGTTTTTCTCCATACCGTTGGCATTTAAGGAAATGACAGGTATATGAGGAAGCCCTGCCTTGGCAACTGCCCTTCGAATCAGTCCGACATAGTTACTGGCCCTACAGCAGCCGCCGGTCTGACTCATCATAAGTGCCAGCTTGTTCGTGTCATACTTACCGGATAACACCGCTTCCATCAGCTGTCCGATGGTGGTTATGGAAGGATAGCAGGCATCGTTATTGACATACTTAAGGCCTACCTCAATAGCACTCTTGGTGGCATTATTCAGCATAATCACATGATGTCCCGCCTTCTCAAATACCGGTGCTGCCAGATCCAAATGAATGGGACTAATCTGGGGTGCCAGAATGGTATAGCCCTCTTCCTGCATCTGCTTGGTATATAC
>JAZLHG010000301.1:0-4696 GCA_045616705.1 Lachnospiraceae bacterium
TCTGTAATTTTCTTCATCGCCATCTGCAAATCTCACTTTGTGATTTTATAGTAATACCCTTTCGGAAAATAAAATTGGAAAAAAATACTCATATTTTGCTCATATTTTGCTTTTATTTATGTGAAAATAAGCGAAATTTGACATTTCTTATCATTTTGTCTAAAAATATGTCATAATATGTTATATTAGTGCTATATCTCACAAGTTTTCACAGGCTAACCAAAACGCCTTATGTATAACTTGCACAATTTCACAAAGGAAATAGGTTATTTTTTATGCTATTAAACAACTATTACGAAGATTTACCCTTTTCAGATGGTAAAATATTTAACACATCTCGCATTATTCAAAACGATTTTTCCGACACCACACACTGGCATCCCTTTGCGGAGATTCTGCTGTGTCTGAAGCCCGGTAACGATGTATCCTTAAACTTCAGGAAGTATCACATGGCACCCAATGATTTCATTATCTGCTTCCCCGGTGACCTGCATTCCATCAAGAATACTTCCCCGGATGCGTTCTACGTTATTCAGTTCCCCATCCAGTTGTTAACGGTTGTACAGGATTTCAACAAGTTGCAGCCCATCCTGACCCGTAATGCGTATTGCGCTTATGATTCTTCCAATGTTGAACTGGAGAAGATGGTTCTGCTTCTTAAGGAAATCGTGTCGGTATCCGAAACAGACATTCCATTCTTAGAGGCCAAGCTCTATTCTCTTCTTCTGGTTTTCTTCGCACTCTACGGTCAGTACAGCCTGAATGAACACATAGAAGAAACCGATACCGAGACCGCCCAGTATAAATCTGCCAAGCTCATGGCAGAGGCCTGCCTCTATATCTCCCAGAACTGTTCCGAACCACTGACCCTCGAGGATGTCGCTCATCAGATTGGAATCAGTAAGTCCTATTTCTCTCATTTGTTTAAGGATTATACCCAGATGACATTTGTGGATTATCTGACACAAGAAAGGATCCGAAAAGCAGAAAATCTGTTCTCCGGACCCAAAAAGAAATTTATTGATATTGCATTTGAATGTGGATTCACCAGCATTTCATCCTTCAACCGTACCTTCAAGAAGATTAAGGGAATCTCCCCCAGAGAATTCAGAAATGCTCTGATTCAGTCTTCTACCAGCGAACGAAATGCATAAATGAATGGTAAGATTACTGTGCTCTCAGCGTTGCCGCAAGGTCAAGATTAACTCCCTTAAGGCCGATGGGAGCATTGTCATTTAGTACCTCTCCCGATTCAGGGTGCGCAAACAACCATTTATTCACCCCTGCAAGATGACGGTCTTCCAGAGTTACCTGCCCTTGTGCATCTGCGCAGGAATCACCAGGCAGATTCGCCTTAAGCAAGTCTCTAGCGGGCAAATCTCCATTAGTCCCTGCAAGACAGGCAGCAAATACGCAGTAGCCTCTATTTAGATCATAAGAACGAGGGGCATAGTGCATGGTTCCCGCATACATTTCAATCATCACGCCTTCAGGCACATAGAAAGCCTTAATCAGATCTGTATCAAGCATCCCTTCCTCATCCAGTTCCGTTCTTCTGCCCAGAAACAGCACGAAGTCATACAGACCCAGATTCACTTCGCTGCACTTATGATATTCCAGAGCATTTAAGTCCGTTCCGTGTCCCGCAACCCATCCAAGATTGGTGCTTAAGCCACCGAAGAAACGATACTCTAAATCACGTGCAATCGGCATCTCCATAAAAGCCTCTTCCCGAGGGACATAGTTCAGTCCCTCCGGGATCGTTACGTTCTCCTGCATCCACTGAAGCACCGGCTCCATATCAAATCCGTCAACGATTCGGCCATATTCCTTAAACCGCTCATCATCTACCGGAATTAATTCTATTAATTGATTCTTATCCATGATTCGCCTCACATTTATTCTGTTCTCTGCCGATTTACCCTATTTCCGATAATTCTCGTTCCATCTATCGTCGATCGGCCAAACCGACTCATCAGATATTTCTAGTCAATCCAAATCACCTCAGACAACTCATCCGGGCAGGCAAAAGGTCCGGGAATTGTTGAGATTCCACGATGATTACCAAGATAGTCACTCTGGAAGACAATGTCAGAGCCATCTCTTTCTTCAAATCTCTGTTCCGGCTCAAACGCCTTACCCAGAATATCGCTGGTAATAATACCCACACCGAAATCCTGCATCACATCATACAGATTGGTGGACAGTTTATACTGACCATCCTCATTCAGAAGTTCCACCTTAATCTCAGCATCTTCATTCACCAGCTTATTGACCTCGTTTTTCCATGCTTTGGCACCGGCAAAGTATACATTGCCGTCAGACCAGACCGGAAGGGGCTTAAAGTGCGGAACCATCAGTTTGTCCATGTCAGGTTTGGCCTGATCAAGATCAAACCAGGAAATCCACTCATCATAAGTAGGATACTCATCCCATACATGCGTACCAACCTGCTGATAATACGGAGATTCCTTGGGTTCCTCATTGGTAACAGGATAATACTGAACAAAGATATTGTTATAGAAACGATTATCACCATGAAGAATGGTCATCATACCTGCAACTTCGGTCCTGTGACGAATGTGGTAAGGTGTATATCTTCTCTGTTCTCTGCCATCTACCCAGCTGTCGATTCCCGCGCCAACCACGGTAAATGCACCAAGGATTAGGTTATGAACCACACCAACACCCTGGGTAGCAACACGAAGTGCATAAGGAGACAGCAGAATATTATTATCGATCAGTGTAGGGCCATGACCAACTTCAATGAAGATATCCTGGCTCTCCATGCCGCCTTCCAACTTAACGGAGCCTTCTGGAACATGGTTATCATGTAGGAGATTCTGAGAGATTCTGGCGCCCTGAGACTCCCAGTCTAACCACACACCCATGGTGCTGTGATGAATATGATTTCTGCGAATCACAACATCAATTGCAGCATGAAGCTTAATGCCGGAGATTTCAGCACCGCCTAACTCCATCATGTTATTAATATGGTGAATGTGATTGTCTTCGATAGTGGAGAATACACATCCCATTCTTCCCACAATACCGGTCTGCTGGCAGTCATGAATATTACATCTTCTGACAATATGAGAGCCGATTTCTTCCTTCAGCCATCCATGGTACTGGCCACGGCAGACAGCGTCACGCTCCATCTGTGTAGGGCTCTTCACATGTTTATTGGTGAAGTAGTGATCGTTCTCTTCATCGTAGTACTTACCAAGAGAGATACCGCAGCACTTGCTGTTCACAATCTCACAGTCCTCAATAATCCAGCCATATGCCCAGTGAGGACCAACCATACCGTCCTGATAAGCAGCGGGAGGCGCCCATGTGGTTGCAGCCTTCTCTACATAGAAACCGGAGAAAGTAATGTAGTTAATATGTTCTTCCTGGGGCATAAAACACTCTCTACGGACATTGATTTCTACCTTCTCTTTTCTGGGATCCTGATCCTGGAAATTGGCATAAATCACTGTAGTATCCCCATCTTGCTCTGTATACCATTTGTATACAGACCATTCCTGCTCCCAGGAAGGTTTATAGATTTCACCCTTCTCGCACTCTTCAAGAGAGCTGGCCTCATAAAGGGCCTTATCATTTAGATATACACAACCGGTGTGGCGTTCATCCTTGGCAAAATACCAGTCGCCGTATACCAGGGTGGTATAGGGATTATATCCGTTAAACACACCGTTCTGAACTCTTGTAACCCATAAGTTGTCGGAGTACTTACTCCAGTTCTTCACCTCTTCCGCACCACTGATGATTGCACCAAGAGGCTCTACAGAACGATAGACAATCCTTGCATCCTTCGTTCCACCGTTAATCGGATTAACATACTCTCTGTATAATCCCGGATATACCAGCACTTCGTCGCCGGGAAGGGCAACTCTTGCCGCATCGTTAATTCTCTTAAAAGGTCGTTCGGCAGATCCGTCTCCATCGCATCTAGCCTTGGCATTTACGTAAATTTGCATATCTTACCTCCACAAATACACTGATTATTGACTCAGGTTAGTCTTGTAATACTATTATACCAACTCCCATTCCGTTTTCTTACTATATTGTGTTAAAATACACACAATTTATTGTTGAACGAGGAAGTGTTATAATAGCCTTATCTTAAATCTATGAAATCGCACATTTACATTTCAGGGAAGGTGATGATATGATTTTCTATTTTTCGGGAACCGGTAATTCTAAGCATGTGGCAGAGTCCATGGGTGATGATTGCTTAATCAATATGAGTGATGCGAATCAGAAGGGAGAATTCTCCTACGATGTGAAGGAAGGGGAGTCCGTGGGATTTGTGATGCCTGTATACTACTCCGGCATTCCTAAGACCGTGCTTGATTTCGTAAGACAGATGACCTTAAACGGGGAGAGCACTTATCTCTATAATATTTTTACACACGGAGGTGGCCCCGGTGGTGCCGGAACCATGTTACAGAAGGAATTAAGCAAGAGAGGACTGCCTCTTCATGCCTGCTTCGATGTAGAAATGACCAGTAATTATATCATGTTCAAAGACTTAAGACCCGATACGCGGGTATTGTCTGAGATTCGTGCAGCAGAGCCTGTGATTGCATCCATCAAGGAGCAGGTAGACCGTAAGGAACATGTGCTTCCCAAGTGGACCTTCATTGACGGCATTCTCACAGCCAGCATGAAAGGTCTATGTGATAAGTAT
>JAZLHG010000302.1:0-2300 GCA_045616705.1 Lachnospiraceae bacterium
TCTCGATTTTGCCGGTAGGATTTCTGGGAATCTCAGCAAAAATAATATCGTGAGGTCTCTTGTATCTGGGAAGTGCATGGCAGAATTCATCCATTTCTTCCTTGGTCATGCTAAGACCTTCCTTCAGCTCAATAACCGCAAGGGTAACCTCACCCAGGCGCTTATCGGGAACACCGATTACAGCCACATCATGAACCGCTTCATTGGTGCGAATATAATCCTCAATCTGTACCGGATAAATATTCTCACCACCACTGATAATAACATCCTTTTTACGATCAACCAGAAGAATAAAACCGTCTTCATCCTCCTTGGCCATATCACCCGTATAGAGCCAACCATCCTTCAATACCTCTGCGGTTGCCTTCGGGTCATTATAGTACTCAACCATTACGGAAGGACCCTTCACAATCAGTTCACCAACATCACCTCTGGGAACTTCGTTACCCTTCTCATCCACAATCTTGGCCTCCCAGAGGTATCCGGGAATACCAATACAGCCAACCTTCTCAACATTGCCAACACCAAGGTGTACGCAGCCGGGTCCCAAAGACTCGGACAAGCCATAGTTGGTGTCATAATCATGATTCGGAAAAATCGTCAGCCATTTCTTAATCAGACTCTGGGGAACAGGCTGTGCACCGATGTGCATCAGTCTCCACTGACTAAGTTCATACTTACTGATATCTACTCTGCCACTCTCAATTGCCTCCAGAATATCCTGTGCCCAAGGAACCAAGAGCCACGCAATGGTACATTTCTCGTTGGAAATTGCTTCCAATACAAATTCCGGTTTCGTGCCTTTTAGAAGCACTGCTTTACTACCGGACAACAAACTGCCGAACCAGTGCATCTTAGCACCGGTATGATAGAGAGGCGGAATGCATAAGAATACATCCTCTCTGGTCTGTCCATGATGATTCTGCTCGGATGCGCAGGAATGCATCAGACCGGAATGTTTATGAAGAATTGCCTTGGGGAATCCGGTCGTTCCCGAAGAGAAATAAATCGCTGCATCGTCAGTATCCAACACCTCAACATTCGGTCTCTTAGAGGATGAATTGGAAGAAAGAGAATTATAGTCTTCCGCAAAAGTAGGACAATTCTCGCCTACATAAATCAGGAGACGTCCCTTGGACAGTTCCTCGCACACCTCCTCAACACGGCCGATAAAGGAAGGTCCGAATACCAGAATATCAATCTGCGCAAGCTTAGCACAGTAGAGAATCTCATCGGCAGAATAGCGGAAATTAAAAGGCACAGCAAGCGCACCGGTCTTCAATACACCGAAATAGATAGGCAACCACTCAAGGCAGTTCATCATCAGAATACCGACCTTGTCACCCTTCTTAATACCCTTAGAAATTAACAGATTGGCAAATCTGTTGGCCTTCTCATCAAATACACTCCAGGTAATTTCTCTTCTGTAAGAAGTAGTGGTCTCCGGCTGAATTAATTCATATTCCTTCCAGGTCACCCTTCTCTTCTCCTGAATCTCCGGATTCAGTTCAATCAGTGCAACCTCATCACCATACAAGTTGGCATTTCTCTCTAATAACTCTGTAATCGGCATATGTTACCTCCCAATAAATATACCCTATTGCAACACTTTTTCGCTTTTAATCACTAAAGTGAAGTATATCGGTTTTACAAGAAAAAGTCAAACAATGGCAGATCCCCCACACTCTAATCTATGATATCATTTTGAAATCTGGACAGATGCTCATAGGGAAGAATCAATCGACCTCTAAACAATCCACAGCCATCATTCATCACGCTGTTGTTCATTGCGCCGAACATATTAACATTGACCTTGGCAAGATCCAGTTCATGAAGCTTGGTAACTCTTTCATAGGCCTGATCAAATACAGGGAATGCGCCCACCGGAATCTCATCTCTTCTGGAACGCTCCGCTTCCTGCCTCTTCTCATATCCCATATGATTAGCAGGACCGATTTCAGCGAAATCATCCATATCCTTGGTTCGCAGCTGCACCTCAATATAACTTCTGGAAATATTATCGTACAATGTAATGTGAAGAGAACGATATCCCACAGGAGTAGGATTCTCAATGTAGTCCCTGTAATAAGCAGCCAGTTCCGGAAGCAGTTTCTCCGAGACACCTGCATTCATATCCGACATCTGAACGCTGAACCCACGCTCCTCCAGAAACGAAGGCAGCATATTTGCCACTTGATACAGATAATTCTTCTCGATTTCCTCCCGGTTATCCCCCTCCTTAATATGGCACTGGGGCATAGAAATCACGATTCTATAAGCAATCAAATCTCTGAAACAGC
>JAZLHG010000303.1:0-1278 GCA_045616705.1 Lachnospiraceae bacterium
AAGCACTTCTCCACAAGGTCATAATCAGACACGATGGGCGTGGTTCCAACCTGAAGGAAACGATCTCTCTCCTTGGCAAGCAGAGACAGTTCCGGATCAATCAGAGAGAATACGCCGGTAATGCGCTCCTTCACGCAAATGTCCAGAATCTTCTCAATATAGCCTTCCTCCGTAATTCTGGGAACAATATAATAACTGTCCGCATCATAAATGGCCGGTGCCAAATTGGAACAGTCCGTGGCAATGACTTTGCCCTTTCCGTTTAAAGCTTCTTTGAATGCCTGAACCACCTTGTTACGGGTTCCGGCGCTGAGAATCAGAATGTTCATAGCTGTCCTTTCAAGTAATCAAAGTAAAGAGGGGTTCCTCCGGTATGGATAAACAGAATGTCCTTCCCTTTGATTTTTTTCTCCTGTAAATATCGAAGCATTCCCCAGAATGCCTTACCAACATAAGTGGTATCCATGGGAATACCGTCATGGGCCATTACTTTGGCAATGAGCTGTGTAATCTCCTCGTTATATCTGCCATATCCACCCAGCCTATATTGGTCTTCAAAATGCAGTTCCTTGTCCTGGTACAGTTTGGCTGCATCAGCCCCCAGGTAATCCATCACGCTGTTCTTCACAACGTCTCTTCCGGGCTCTCCTCTGGCAATACTGATTCCTACCACTGCAGGGCCCTTCCTACCGGCTGCAAGATGCCTAAGTCTTCCGCTTAAGAGGCCGGCCTGTGTAGTACCGGTCCCACTTGCGTGGAAAATAGCATCAAACTGCACGTTATATTCCATCTGCTGCAGACAAATCTCTTCGTATGCCTGATCGTAAGCTGAGGTTCCTGTATTGCCATGTCCTCCACCCATAATGAAGAAGGGCTTCTTCCCTGCCTGTCTGAATTCTTCCATCCGCTCATCAATTCGACCGGATACTTCGGATACAGGACAGGTCTCTACCTCTGCACCAAACCGCTCCGTTAAGAAACGATTATAGGAATCGGTCTCCGGTCCGTCAGGGGAGATAATATGACAGCGAATACCAAGGGCAAAAGCCAGATTGGCAATGATTCTGCAGTGATTGCTGCTGCCGCTGCCGTAGGTCATAACCAGATCCGCACCCAACTCCTTCAAATCTCTATAGAAGCCTGCTGCCTTTCTGGCCTTATTACCACCGAAGCTGAAGGGGATCAAGTCATCCCGCTTCACATATATTCTGTTGTCTGAATAAATACCGCTAAGCTGCACAATGGGCGTAGCCTTCAGCGGTCTCTCGAAGAGTTCCA
>JAZLHG010000304.1:0-3335 GCA_045616705.1 Lachnospiraceae bacterium
GAAGAAGGGATTGTATGAATAAATTTCAGAGCTTTATTAAGAATAATCTATCGTTTACGTCTGTATTGATAAAACAGTTGCCGGTGACTTACATCAGTGTATGTATTACGACTCTGATGGCAGCTGTTTCTGTAGCATTGGAATTAACTGAAGGATCTAATTTTTATTGTATCTTAACCGTTCAGATGTTTCTTACTCTTTTGTTTTTTTCAGTAGGTGCTTTTTTGCTTGAGAGTATGGAAAATGCTGATATTAAGATTTCTAAATTGGTTAAGGTTCCGGTGCTTGCAATTTGGTTGGCCTTCTCTGCCTGTCTTGTTGCAACAGTGGATGAAGAGAGAGCATTCTTAAAGGGTGTGTCGGTAGCGGTCAGAAGCAGGGTATCTAATGACAGACTGTCCGTATTTACTGTAGGGCTACTCTTGGTCATGATTGCGGTTGCTTTTTATTTTCAGCTAATTGCTCATAAGGAGTTAAGCTTTGGAGCCTATTTAACCCGCGTATATGGCCAGTGCTTTATGAGTGGCATTATTTATAGCGTTCTAAGTATGGGAATGCTGTTTCTTGTGTTGATTTTTACTGCTTTATTATGGGGGCAGTTTGACGTGATTTATATGGTTATCTTGGTAATTATTACAGGATTGTTCTATGCACCGAATGTACTGAGGGCCATCGTGATATCGGAAGAAGAGAACAAGTTTATTCAGGTACTGGTGAAATATGTCATGCTGATTCTAAGTATTGCAGCCTACGTGATTATTTATGTTTATATGGCCAAAATCCTGATTCTTAAGGACATTCCCTCCAACTCCATATTTGAAATCCTAACGGCACTGTTTCTGGTGACAACGGTAATATGTCTAATGTGCAGAGCATATCCCAGAGATGGATTTCTACAGCAGTTTGCTTATCATCAGCCTTTTGTTTTTGCTCCGTTTCTTATTCTGCAGGGGTATGCGGTATTCGCAAGAATCCATCAATATGGAGTTACTAGATCAAGGTATCTGGGTGTGGCCTATTTATTGTTTGAGACGCTGTTTATTATTCTTTATCTGGTATCCTACCTTCTGAAGAAAGAAGAGTTGATTCGTTTTGCTTTGCCGCTTTTTGCCGCAGTTACACTGGTAAGTTGCGTGATTCCTTATGTGAATGCTGTGGATTTCTGTGAGAGAAGAGGAATTGTGGAGAGTGGCTCTTCCAATTCTGCTTCATCGGTTGCCAGTGAGTTTGTTTCGTATTGTGATGATACAGTGGATTTAGATATAAGCGGGTATACCAGAATGCGCCCAATTTGGATTGACCATTACGAGAAGGTGGATGTCACCAATCTGTCTGTAGATTACTATGGTACCAAAGAATCTATTATGCGGATTGATTTAAGTGATTTGATACAGGAGATGACGATTCACTATAGGAACCGAGCAGATGTAAGCGATTGTAATTATGAGATTGATTTGGAATCTTCCAAACTGATTCTTACGGAAGTGAATATACGGGTAGGCAAGCAAAACGATAGCGTATTCTACGTGAATGCAATGGGATATTTGCTGGATAGGTAATGAAATGGACAAGTTATGTAAACCGAAATGCAATAAGAAAAACCTTGGGCTTTTTGCGGTTTTGGCCATTTTGTTCTGCATTATGTTAACTATACTGGTTTACATAAATGATTATTATCACGCCCTTCCTGACGCGGATCGGTGGGAAAGTTTAACCGGAGTTGAAATACACGACGAACAGGGCTTATTTGCTGCGGTTCCGAAGAATCCTAAGGCTGGTATTATTTTCTATCCCGGTGGGAAAGTGGATTACCGTGCGTATATTCCCCTCATGGTAGAATTGTCTAAACAGGATTATCTTTGTGTGCTAACAGAGATGCCCGGGAATTTGGCTATGTTTGATGTTGACCGTGCGGAAGGGTTGAGGCGTGATTATCCTCAGGTGTCTAGGTGGTACATGGCCGGTCATTCTCTGGGTGGTGCAGCGGCTGCAATGTATTTGTCCGATTGCCCTGAAGAGTATAAAGGTCTGATTCTTCTGGGTGCCTATTCTACCAAAGACCTAAGTGATACTTCACTTCAGGTTCTCAGTATTTACGGCTCGGAAGATCTGGTGCTAAATCGGGAAGCCTACGCAGAGAACTTAGTGAATCTTCCTAAGAACTTTAGCGAGGTTATTATAGAAGGAGGATGTCATGCCTATTTTGGAATGTATGGTCCGCAGGACGGGGATGGAACGCCTTCTATTAGCAATGAGGAACAAATAGAGCAGACGGTAGAAGCAGTCTGTGATTTTATTGAGTAAGAAGAATTTGTACGGTTCTGAATACATAGAATCAGAATAGGAGTGTATGATGGCCTGGAATACCGGTAAAACCATGAGAATCCATGACCTCTTAATGAACTGTGATAACATTGAGGACTTCAAAGGTAGTATTTTGGTACAGCTGCATAGCCAGAAGTATCTCTGGCAGGAGAAACTGACAGAGATTTTGGAGACAACAGGCATGTCGCAGAGTGAATTGGCCAAGAGATGCGATGTATCCAGAGCAACGGTACTGAAATGGGTAAGAGGTGCGCTTCCGCAGTCAAGAGACATGTTTATCCGCATTGGCCTGGCAGCAGGTTATAATTTGGATGAGATGAACCGTTTTCTGGTTCGCTACGGTCGTTATCCTGAACTGTATGCCAAGTCTTTGGAGGACTGCATCTACATGTTTGTTTTGAATTCGCCTAACATTGATCATACTTATGCAGCCTGTCAGACTGTATTTGATCGTGTAGACTGCACCATCCATCCCGGTAAGGCATCAAAGAGTGCCCCATCGACAGACCACATGGAGACGATTGTATTTAAAGAATACGTTTTGGGAATATCCGCTATCTCAGAACTGAAAGAGTTTATCGCCGAACACATTGAGGTCTATAGGTCTTCCTATGGGAAGTTCTATGAGTATGTGAAGAATTTCGTGAGAATCAATAATGAGAGCTATTTTGAAAATGAAAATGCAGACAGTATTCATTATCTTGCCGAGACATTAGAGTGGTCATCCTCGTTAAAGCAGTGCGTTTATGCCATTTATCAGAATGAATGGTTTCCCAGAAGAAATAAGGTGATTTCACTGGGTATTCATTTGAATATGACATTGGATGAGATTAATGAAATGCTTACGCTTGCTAAAATGGAGAAGCTTTATGCCGTGAACCCGGTAGAGTGTATTATTATGTATGCTTTGATGGATGCAGAGTTGTGTGATGCGATTTGTCCGGGTACGGATGACTTGTATATGCATGTGCTGGATATTTTTGATCAGATGGAAATCGATGATAAGGAGT
>JAZLHG010000305.1:0-2318 GCA_045616705.1 Lachnospiraceae bacterium
ACGGCTAAGGGTGGAATTGCCATTGCTGTTGAAAGTGAGCTTCATATTCCTGTTAAATACATTGGCGTGGGAGAAAAAGTAGAAGATCTGCAGAAGTTTGACGCTGATGGATTTGTGCAAGCATTATTTGATCGATCTTAAGACCGTAGAGTCAGGAGGAATATATTATGTTAACCTTAGAAAAGTTTGAAGAGGCAAGTGAAATTGTCAAAAAAGTCACTCTTGAGACTAAGCTTGTATACTCCAGTTATCTGAGTGCACAGACAGGCAATAAGGTATATTTGAAGCCTGAGAATATGCAGATGACCGGCGCATATAAACTTCGTGGCGCATACTACAAGGTAAGCACGCTGAGTGATGCGGAACGCAAAAAGGGTATTATTACTGCATCTGCCGGTAACCATGCACAGGGTGTTGCATACGCTGCCAAAGAGTTTAAGACCAAAGCAGTTATCGTGATGCCTACAACTACACCTTTGATCAAGGTAAATCGTACCAAGAGCTACGGTGCAGAAGTCATTCTTCACGGCGATGTATATGACGAGGCTTGCAATTATGCACTTCAGCTGGCAGAAGAGAAGGGTTACACCTTCATTCATCCCTTTGACGATCCGGTTGTAGCAACCGGTCAGGGAACAATTGCCATGGAAATTTTCAAGGAACTTCCCCTTGTGGATTATATTCTTGCTCCCATTGGTGGCGGTGGTCTTGCTTGTGGTGTTGCTACTCTTGCCAAGATGATGAATCCCAAGATTAAGGTAATCGGTGTGGAGCCGGAGGGTGCTGCCTGCATGAAGGCAAGTATTGAAGCAGGTAAAGTCGTAACATTGGATGGTGTTTCCACAATTGCTGACGGTACTGCAGTTAAGACTCCCGGTTCAGTTGTTTTCCCCTATCTTCAGAAAAATCTAGATGAAATCATTACGGTATCCGATGAGGAACTGGTTGTTTCTTTCCTTGATATGGTAGAGAATCATAAAATGGTTGTTGAGAATTCAGGTCTTCTTACTGTTGCGGCACTTAAGCATTTAGACATTAAGAATAAAAAGGTTGTATGTATTCTTAGCGGCGGTAACATGGATGTGATTACCATGTCATCAGTTGTACAGCAGGGTCTGATTATGAGAGACAGAATTTTCACAGTATCTGTTTTGCTGCCTGATAAGCCCGGTGAATTGTCCAGAGTGTCTTCTATTATTGCGGAGAAGAACGGTAATGTTATTAAGCTTGAACATAACCAGTTTGTATCCATTAATCGTTCTGCTGCCGTGGAACTTAGAATTACCCTTCAGGCATTCGGAACCGAACATAAGCAGGAGATTATTAAGACATTAGAAGAGGGCGGATATATGCCGAAACTGGTTCGCACCAATATTTAATTGGAATTTATGCTATTTTCAGCCTGTCAAGAATTTTTACTTGACAGGCTGTTTTGTTTTGTATAATATAGAATAGTCGCTGACTGAAGTGGGGTGGTATCGGCATGGAGAAAATTATCGAGCGTAATATGCTGTATGATTTCTACGGTGAACTTCTGACAGAACATCAGAAGCAGATTTACGAAGATAGTGCTTATGGTGATTTGTCATTATCGGAGATTGCCGATGCCTATGACATTTCAAGACAGGGTGTTCACGATCTACTGAAGAGATGTGACAGGCAGTTATTGGAATACGAAGAGAAACTGCATTTGATTGAGCGTTTTAACAAACTGAAATCTCTTACGGAACAAATTAAGACAGTTGCGGATGTTTCCTTGGAATCCGATCGCACCATTCTTCAGATTACGGAAGAGATTCTGGAATTACTATAGAGACAGATATGGCTTTTGAGAGTTTAACCGAAAAATTACAAAATGTGTTTAAGGGCTTACGTTCCAAAGGCCGTTTGTCCGAAGCGGATGTTAAAGCGGCCTTGAAGGAAGTGAAGCTTGCATTATTGGAAGCGGATGTTAACTTCAAGGTTGTGAAACAGTTTATTAAATCCGTTGAAGAGCGTGCTGTGGGTGCTGATGTAATGAACGGCTTGAACCCTGGCCAGATGGTTATCAAGATTGTTAATGAAGAGATGACCGCTCTTATGGGTTCCGAGACCACGGAACTGAAATTTGAACCCGGACAGGCACAGACCATTGTTATGATGTGTGGTCTTCAGGGTGCAGGTAAGACTACCACAACAGCGAAGATTGCAGGTAAGCTGAAACTAAAGGGTAAGAAGAGCCTCTTGGTTGCTTGTGACGTATATCGTCCTGCTGCTATTGAACAGTTGAAAATTAATGGTGAGAAGCAGGGTGTTGACGTATTTGCTATGGAAGACTG
>JAZLHG010000306.1:0-7507 GCA_045616705.1 Lachnospiraceae bacterium
TGGCAAGGGGAATATACGACCAGCCAAGTTCCGATCACATTAATTATTACAGTATAGACGGTAAGCATATCCAACAAGATTCTATAGAAGATAAAGAGGAACTGCCGGATGATTTTAACGCTCTGGAAGGAAAATAAAACACTCCGGGAGCTTGTCTACGGAATTATAGTTTTCGGTTTGATCATTCAGGTAATCCTGGCTGTTTTCTTCCCGCCCCTTGTGTTCAGAGCAGTGGGCCTATGGATTGGAGTTCTCTGCGGAGTGGGTATGGCAATCCACATGGCATACTGTCTGGAGACTTTGGTTCTGATGGATGAGAAGGGTGCAACCGCTTATGCCAAGAAGACTTCGGTGATTCGATACATGGTAGTATGTGTGATTCTGGCAGCAACCGCCATAAGCGGAATCGGCGATCCGATTTCATTTGTGTTTGGAATTATTGGGCTGAAGGCCGGTGCCTATATGCAGCCTTTAACCCATAAAGTATGTACGTATGTACAGAATAAATTTAACAAAGGAGGTGAGTAAGGAGTGAATACTAGTGCAATTCTGTTAGCCGGTGGTGATTTGGACTTTATGATTAAGGGTCTGTTCCCTTATAAGTTCTTCGGACACGAAGTATGGATTACCACAACGCATGTCTGCACGCTGATTGTAATGTTGCTTTTGGTTTGTTTTGCTGTAGCTGCCAATCGTGCAATCAAGAAGGCTGACGTTATGGCAGTACCTACTACTTTTCAGAATATTGCAGAATTGATTGTAGAGATGCTTGATAATATGGTTGGCTCGGTAATGGGTAAGCACGCATTCAAATTTGCCAACTACATCAGTACGATTTTCCTCTTTATTCTGTTAAGTAATATTTCGGGACTTCTGGGACTACGTCCCCCTACGGCAGATTACGGCGTAACGCTTCCCATGGGTATTATTTCATTCTTCCTGATTCTGTTCTGTAAGCTGAAGTATCAGAAACTGAGCGGATTCATTAAAGGATTGTGTGATCCCTGGCCGTTCTGGGCACCGATTAATATTATTGGTGATGTAGCGGTTCCGGTTTCGTTATCCCTTCGTTTGTTCGCAAACATTTTATCCGGTACGGTTATGATGGCTCTGTACTATGGATTGCTTCCGATTTTTGTTAAGATCGGTATTCCGTCTGCGCTGCATGTATATTTCGACCTGTTCTCAGGTGCAATTCAGGCATATGTATTCTGTATGCTGACAATGACATACATTACAGACGCAATCGGAGATAACTAATGTGTATAATCATGGCGTAGCCTTGAATATATAGTAACTATCATTTATAGGAGGAATATTAAATGAACATTAATGGACAGGACTTTATCTTAGGTTGTTCCGCAATCGGTGCAGGCCTTGCAGTTATCGCAGGTATCGGACCCGGTGTCGGCCAGGGTGTTGCAGCCGGACATGCTGCAGCTGCAGTAGGTAGAAATCCCGGAGCGAAGTCAGATGTTACATCTACCATGCTTCTTGGACAGGCCGTTGCAGAGACAACCGGTCTTTATGGTCTGCTTGTAGCTATGCTGCTCTTATTCGTTAGACCTCTTGATATTTACAAATAGAGTAGAGAACAACTCTACAAAGGAAGGAGGCTTACGAGTTGGAGCAAATGATAAGTACGGTATTGCTTGCATCTGATGGAACGATGGAGAGACTGTTTGACCTTGACTGGCAGTTATTATCCGATTCCGTTCTGACTGCACTTGCCTTGTTTATTTTGTTTCTCGTAATGTCTTATCTGTTATTCAACCCTGTTAGAGACATGCTTAAGAACCGACAGGAGAAGATTCAGACAGATATTGATACCGCAAGCAAGGACAAAGAAGAAGCTGCGGCACTCAAGGAACAGTATGATTCCAAGCTGAAGGCTGCCGATGCAGAGGTAGATGAGATTCTGGCTGCTGCCAGAAAGAAAGCGCAGACAAACGAAGCGCAGATCATTGCCGAAGCGAAGGAAGAAGCTGCAAGAATCATTCAGCAGGCAAGAACAGAGGCAGAACTGGAGAAGCAGAGAGCTGCCGATGATATGAAGCAGGAGATGATTAGTATCGCTGCATTGATGGCCGGTAAGGTTGTCAGCGCATCTATCGATACAACCATCCAGGATGCTTTGGTTGAGGAGACTCTTAACGAAATAGGTGGAGAGGTATGGCAAAGTTAGTATCTAAAACATATGGCGATGCCTTGTTCGAACTGGCACTGGAGGAGAACAGAATCGATGATCTGTTTGATGAAGTCCAGGCGCTTAAGTCCGTACTCTCCGAGAATCCGGATTTCAGCAAGTTGATGAATCATCCTAAAGTGAACAAGGAAGAAAAAGAATCTGTAATGGAATCGATTTTCAAAGGAAGATTATCCGATGAACTGACAGGATTCCTCAGAATTATCATCGCAAATAATCGATATGCGGATGTTACATCTGTGCTGGATTATTTTACCGCAAGGGTTAAGGAATATAAGAGAATCGGAACCGCTGTTGTCAGTACGCCGCTTCCCCTTAGCGATGCACAGAAGAAGTCCGTTGAGAGTAAACTTCTTGAGACAACCGATTATGAATCCATGGAAATGACCTACATCGTAGACGAGAGTCTGATTGGTGGAATGGTAATCCGTATCGGAGATAAGGTTGTTGATTCCAGCGTCAGAACCAAGCTGGAGAAACTGACAAAGGATTTACAGAAAATACAGTTAGCCCGCTGTTAAACAGGGTAATGATTAGGAAAGGTGCGTTAGATCAATGAATTTAAGACCAGAAGAAATCAGTTCTGTTATTAAAGATCAGATCAAGAGATATGCCGGTGAGCTGGAAGTATCTGAAGTAGGTACTGTCATCCAGGTTGCAGACGGTATCGCACGTGTCCATGGACTGGAAAATGCCATGCAGGGTGAACTGCTTGAGTTCCCCGGCGAGGTATACGGCATGGTAATGAACCTTGAGGAAGATAATGTAGGTGCCGTTCTTCTTGGTATGGCCCGCAATATCAACGAAGGTGATACCGTTAAGACAACAGGCCGTGTAGTTGAGGTTCCTGTTGGCGATGCACTTCTTGGACGTGTAGTAAATTCTCTTGGACAGCCGATTGACGGTAAGGGTCCCATTCAGACCGATAAGTTCCGTCAGATAGAGCGTGTCGCATCCGGTGTTATCACCAGAAAATCCGTTGATACTCCGCTGCAGACAGGTATTAAGGCGATTGACTCCATGATTCCCATCGGAAGAGGACAGCGTGAGCTGATTATCGGCGACAGACAGACCGGTAAGACAGCAATTGCCCTGGATACGATTATTAATCAGAAGGGTCAGAATGTTAAGTGTATCTATGTTGCAATCGGTCAGAAGTCATCTACCGTAGCAACAATTGTTAAAACACTGGAAGAGTATGGTGCAATGGCTTATACAACCGTTGTAGCTGCTACAGCCAGTGAGCTTGCTCCTCTTCAGTACATTGCACCTTATGCAGGTTGTGCAATTGGTGAGGAGTGGATGGAGAACGGCGAAGATGTATTAGTTGTTTACGATGACTTGAGTAAGCATGCTACCGCATACCGTACACTCTCCTTGCTGCTGAGACGTCCCCCCGGCCGTGAGGCTTATCCCGGTGACGTATTCTATCTGCATTCAAGACTGCTTGAGCGTGCAGCAAGAATGAGCGATGAGTACGGTGGAGGTTCCCTTACCGCACTTCCCGTTATTGAGACACAGGCAGGTGATGTATCTGCATACATTCCTACCAATGTTATCTCTATTACAGATGGACAGATTTATCTGGAGACTGAGATGTTCAATTCCGGTTTCAGACCGGCAATTAACGCAGGTCTTTCTGTATCACGAGTAGGTGGTGCTGCTCAGATTAAGGCGATGAAGAAAATTTCTGCTCCGATTCGTACACAGCTTGCACAGTACAGAGAGCTTGCTGCTTTTGCACAGTTTGGTTCAGAACTGGATGCGGACACCAAGGAGAAGCTTGCACAGGGTGAGAGAATTCGTGAGGTTCTTAAGCAGCCTCAGTATCAGCCCATGCCGGTTGAGTTCCAGGTAATTATGATATATGTAGTAACGAAGAAGTATCTGCTTGACGTTGATGTTGATAAGATTACTCGCTTCGAAAAAGAATTCTTCGAGTACTTGAAGACCAATTATCCGGAGATTCCTACATCTATTCGCGAACAGAAAGTCATTTCTGATGAGATTGACGAGACACTGAAGAAGGCAATTGAAGCATTCAAAGCAGATTTTAGGTAAGAGGTGATAGCATATGCCCTCAATGAGAGACATAAAAAGGCGTAAGACCAGTATACAGAGTACGCAGCAGATCACCAAAGCCATGAAGCTGGTATCTACCGTTAAGTTACAGAGAGCGAAGGTCAGGGCTGAGAAGTCCCAGGCATATTTCAGCTGTATGTATCAGACGGTTATGAGTATGCTTGAGAAGGCCGGATATATGGATCATCCATATATGAAGCCCAGCGAATCTCAGAAGAAAGCAGTAGTGGCAATTACCTCTAACAGAGGTCTGGCAGGCGGTTATAATTCCAATATTGTGAAGCTGATTACGGCACAGGATTGGGATAAGCAGGATGTGATGGTTTATGCCATCGGTAAAAAGGGCCGTGATACCTTAAAGCGTCGCGGTTACACCATCACACTGGATGAGTCGGATATGATTAACGATCCGTTTTATACAGATGCACAGGAATTGGCAGATAAGCTGTTGAAATCCTATGCAGCAGGAGAAATCGGAGAAATCTATCTTGCATATACACATTTTAAGAATACCGTAAGCCACATTCCGACGCTGATTAAGCTTCTTCCGGTGAACCCGGAGGAGCATGCATCAGAGGAGATGAAGTCTCAGCTTAATTCCGACGACAGAGCCCTTATGAACTTTGAGCCGGAAGAGACTGAAGCGTTGAATCTGATTATTCCCAAGTATATTGCCAGCCTGATTTACGGTGCACTTGTAGAGGCTGTTGCCAGTGAAAACGGTGCAAGAATGCAGGCAATGGATTCGGCAACAAGCAACGCGGAAGAAATGATCGGAACTCTGGAACTGCAGTACAACAGAGCCCGTCAGGGTCATATTACGCAGGAATTAACAGAAATTATCGGCGGTGCCGATGCACTGAGCAATTAAAATTTGCTCAATCATAGATTAAAGGAGAAAATGACAGTGGCAGATAAAAATGTAGGTAAAATCACCCAGATTATCGGTGCCGTACTGGATGTTAAGTTTGCTGAGAGCAATCTTCCCGAGATTAACGAAGCAATTAAGATCACCCGTAAAGACGGTTCCGTTCTTGTCATTGAAGTTGCACAGCATCTAGGTGATGACACGGTCAGATGTATAGCCATGGGTCCCACAGACGGACTGGTAAGAGGAATGGAAGCTGTTTCAACAGGCGCACCCATTTCCGTACCTGTTGGCGAGAATACACTGGGACGTATCTTTAACGTTCTCGGTGATGCAATTGATAACAAACCTGCACCGGAAGGCGTTGAGTATTTCCCGATTCATAGAAAAGCACCTGCTTTCGAAGAACAGTCCACATCAACAGAACTTCTGGAGACCGGTATTAAGGTCGTTGACCTGCTCTGCCCTTATCAGAAGGGTGGTAAGATCGGTCTGTTCGGTGGTGCCGGTGTTGGTAAGACAGTACTGATTCAGGAGTTAATCCGTAATATTGCTACAGAGCACGGCGGATACTCCGTATTTACAGGTGTAGGCGAGCGTACTCGTGAGGGTAACGATCTGTACCATGAGATGAGCGAGTCCGGCGTTATTGACAAGACCACCATGGTATTTGGTCAGATGAATGAGCCCCCCGGAGCAAGAATGAGAGTAGGTTTGTCCGGATTGACCATGGCTGAGTACTTCCGTGATCAGGGTGGTAAGGATGTGCTCTTATTCATCGATAATATTTTCCGTTTCACACAGGCAGGTTCCGAGGTATCAGCGCTTCTTGGACGTATGCCTTCAGCCGTAGGTTACCAGCCTACACTGCAGACTGAGATGGGCGCTCTTCAGGAGCGTATCACTTCTACTAAGAATGGTTCCATCACATCTGTACAGGCTGTATATGTGCCTGCGGATGACTTAACAGACCCTGCTCCCGCAGCAACATTCGCTCATCTGCATGCAACAACCGTATTATCCAGATCCATCGTAGAGCTTGGTATCTATCCTGCAGTTGATCCTCTTGAGTCAACTTCCAGAATTCTGGACCCCAGAATCGTAGGTGAAGAGCACTACAATGTAGCACGAGGCGTGCAGGAGATTCTGCAGAAGTACAAAGAGTTACAGGATATCATCGCAATTCTTGGTATGGATGAGTTGTCTGAGGAAGATAAGCTTACCGTATCCAGAGCAAGAAAGGTACAGAGATTCCTGTCTCAGCCTTTCTTCGTAGCAGGACAGTTCACAGGTCTGGAAGGTCGTTACGTATCTATTGCAGATACAATTCAGGGCTTCAAGGAGATCCTGGAAGGTAAGCACGATGACGTTCCGGAGAGTTACTTCTTAAACTGCGGCAGCATCGATGATGTTCTTGCCAAGATGAAATAACTATCCTGATTAAGGAGTTACGAAATGGCAGATAATGCATTTAAATTAAGAATTGTGTCGCCGGATCGAACCTTTTACGAGGGTGAGGTTGTGATGTTTGAGTGCAGAACAACCGAGGGCGAACTTGGAATATTAAAAAACCATATACCGCTTACTGCAGTTCTTGCACCCGGTGTAGCAAGAATGAAAGAGAGCGATACAGAGGTCAAAACTGCTTCTCTCATTGGTGGATTTGTAGAGATTCTTCAGGATCAGGTAACTGTTCTTGCGGAAGTCGCCGAATGGCCGGATGAGATCGATGTGAAGCGTGCTGAAGAGGCTCGTATCAGAGCCGAAAGACGTCTAGCAGAGAAGGCTGCAGATACAGATTTGGCAAGAGCATCCCTTGCATTGCAGAGATCAATTGCCAGAATTGAGGCAGCTAAGAAATAGTGGAGTAACCATGGAAAGTGCAGCATCTACGGATGTTGCACTTTCCATTTATGGGATATTTTGATAAAATAACCTACGTACAGGACGGTAAATATGAAGCAGAAGATACTAAAAGGCTTCATCAAGATTGTCAGTATTATAGCCGTATTTCTGGCTTCCGTATTTGTATCTGATAAGCTGATGAACAGTGGTAATACGGACATGACAACTGAGATGGGAGTCGCTACGCTTCCAATTGTATATCTGAACGTCAATGACGAATATATAAATCCCTTACATGGCTATACGGTAGAAATGGAAGGGAATTATTTGCGTGGAGATATTACGCCACTGAAGGCCAACCGAGAGATTGACATTCTGATTGATACTTACGGCGCAGTTGTCAGCAAAGTTGGATATGAAGTTCGGAGTAAGGACATGCAACGTCTGATTGAGAGTACGGATATTGAGAGCTACTCTTTTGAAGATAATATGATTACCGCCACATT
>JAZLHG010000307.1:0-10598 GCA_045616705.1 Lachnospiraceae bacterium
CAAGCTGAGCCACACCCCGTCAACCCTTGCTATCCAATCACTTACATGGTCAGACAACTACCATATTATAGCCTACACAATTACCCTTGTCAATAAAGAAACGGAATTTATTTTGACCTATTTATCCGTTTTACAAGGACCAACCGTTCCACCGTTTAACAGATGTCCACCAACAACTGTCTTCTCAATCAAGGAAGTCCTGGGATTCTCAACACATCCAATGAGTTTCTCTGCTGCAATGCGACCGATTTCGTCCGTATCCTGACGAATCGTGGTAAGCTGAGGGTCCAGAATCTGAGAAGCATATACTCCATCATATCCTGCAATAGAAATATCCTCCGGCACATGAAGCCCCATCTCCTTAATGGCATTTAAACCACCAATACAGGAATAATCATCCGGATAAATAATACAGGTTGGCCTGTTGCGAAGTTTCAGAAGATCCTTGGTAATATCGTGGGCCATCTGCGGATTTCTATAAAGAGAAGGACGAGCGAAATTATCCGGAACCGAAATCTTCTTCTCTTCCAGTGTCCTAAAATAGGAGGCAACTCTGTTCTGCGTAACAGAAGTGTTATCTCCATATATATATGCAATCTTGCTGTGACCCATGCTGCAGATATAATTTACCAGATCACTCATACCCTGAATATTGTCACTGACAACCGCATTGCAACTGTCAAAAGCATGGTCAATAGTAACCACAGGAATCTCAGAATTAATCAGATCCATAACTGCCGGATCGTTATAATCCACGCAGGCTACCAGCACGCCATCCACACCGATATATCTGCTATGCTCAAGATAGGTCATAATTCCGTTCTTACCATTACTAATAAAGGTGATATCATAACCATGACGTTCCACATTTCTTCTGAAGGATTCCACCACTCTGGCAAAATAATCATGAGTCAGTCCGGATAAGTCTTCACTATTAAGCAGAATACCCATATTATAGGTACGTCTAATCTTAAGAGCTCTTGCAGTAGCATTGGGCATATAACCCATATCATCGCACACCTTGCGAATATAATCCTTCGTCTCCTGACTGATATCATTTTTATCTGCAAGCGCCTTACTGACAGTGGCAATGGATACCCCACATTTCTGCGCAACATCTTTTAATCTAATCATAATCCTATTCGTCCCTTCGGGAAAATCATCACTTAAACGTTTTCGTAAAAATTATAATCAATTTCACACACAGATTCAATAGAAATATCAAAAAATATGTTGATTTCCCACAAAAATGATAATATACTTCGTATTAGAAGCATTGTGGGAAAGAATCTAATTTTGTGTAAGTTTTCGTATTATTTAAGTCTTTTTCGCAAATTTGCTTAAATTACCGCAATTATTTTAGGAGGGCAACATGAAATACGGTTATTTTGATGATGCGAATGCCGAATACGTCATTCAGACCCCGAAGACGCCGCTTCCCTGGATCAACTACCTTGGAACCAACGACTTCTTCTCACTGATTTCTAACACCAGTGGAGGTTACTCATTCTACAAGGATGCTAAGCTCCTTCGTATTACCCGTTATCGTTACAACGATGTACCTGCAGACTGTAACGGTAAGTACTTCTATATTAAGGATGGCGAAACCGTATGGAATCCCGGTTGGCAGCCTACCAAGACAGAATTAGACTCTTATGAGTGCCGTCATGGTATTGGATATAGTAAATGGAATTCTAAGAAGAACGGTGTAGAGGCTTCTACTCTTTGCTTCGTTCCTACAGATGACACTTGTGAGATTCAGCAGATCAAGCTTACCAACACCACTGATGCAGTGAAGAACCTTAAGCTGTTCTCCTATGTTGAATGGTGTCTGTGGAATGCTGACGATGACTCCAGAAACTTCCAGCGTAACTTCTCTACCGGTGAAGTTGAAGTAATCGGTTCTACAATTTATCATAAGACCGAGTACAGAGAGAGACGTAACCACTACGCAGTATACTCTGTTAATACTCCTATTGATGGATTTGATACATCCAGAGATGCTTTCCTTGGTGCATACCATGACAATCATGATCCTGAGGTAGTTCTTGAAAAGGGTCAGTGTACCGATTCTATCGCGCATGGCTGGTCACCCGTTGCAGTTCATCAGATCAACGTAGATTTACAGCCCGGCGAGACCAAGAGCTATGTATTCGTTCTTGGCTACTGCGAGAATCCCGAAGATCAGAAGTGGGAATCCAAGGGTATTGTCAATAAGACACCCGCTAACGCACTGTTATCCAAGTATCAGTCCGATGAGGATGTTGAGAAAGCATTTGCGAAATTAAAAGCTTACTGGAATGGTCTCTTATCCATTTACACTGTTGAGTCAGAGAATGACAAGGTCAACAGAATGGTTAATATTTGGAATCAGTACCAGTGTATGGTTACTTTTAATATGTCACGTTCTGCTTCCTACTACGAGTCCGGTATCGGCCGTGGTATGGGCTTCAGAGATTCTAACCAGGATTTACTTGGTTTCGTACATTTAATTCCTGAAAGAGCTCGTGAGAGAATTATTGATATTGCTTCTACGCAGTTTGAGAATGGTTCTGCATATCATCAGTACCAGCCTCTTACCAAGAGAGGTAACTCCGATATCGGTTCCGGATTCAACGACGATCCTTTATGGCTGATTGCCGGTGTATCCGCTTATGTTCGTGAGACAGGTGATGTTTCTATCCTTAAGGAAATGGTTCCATATGATAATGATATGAGCGTTGCTACTACTCTTATGGAGCACCTTAAGAGATCCTTCAACTTCACTGTAAATAACAAGGGGCCTCATAACCTTCCCCTGATTGGTCGTGCTGACTGGAATGACTGTCTGAACTTAAACTGCTTCTCAGAGCATCCCGGAGAATCCCTCCAGTGCTTCGGTCCTTCCGAAGGTCCTGTGGCTGAATCCGTATTTATTGCCGGTATGTTCGTTAAGTACGGCGAAGAATATGCACAGCTCGCTGAATTGCTGGGTGATGACGCAGAAGCTGCAAGAGCACGTGAAGAAGTTCAGAAGATGTACGATGCAGTTCTCAAAGATGGTTGGGACGGTGAATGGTTCGTTAGAGCATATGATGCATATAGCAACAAGATTGGTTCCAAGGAATGCGAAGAAGGTAAGATCTTCATCGAGAGTAACGGTTTCTGTTCACTTGCAGGTATCGGCGTAAAGGAAGGTCTTGCTGAGAAGGCACTTGATTCCGTTAAGAAGCATCTGGATTGTAAGTATGGTGTTATGATTCTTCAGCCTGCTTACACCGTTTATCACTTAGAGCTTGGTGAGATTTCCTCTTACCCGCCCGGATACAAAGAGAATGCCGGTATCTTCTGCCACAACAATCCTTGGGTATCCATCGCAGAGACTGTAATCGGTCGTGGTGACAGAGCCTTCGAGATTTATAAGAAGACCTGTCCTGCTTATACAGAGGAGATTTCCGAGATTCATAAGACTGAACCTTACGTATACTGCCAGATGGTTGCAGGTAATGATGCTTACATCCCCGGCGAAGGTAAGAACAGCTGGCTGACAGGTACTGCAGCATGGACATTCTGTAACATCTCCCAGTACATTCTGGGTGTATATCCTACTCATAAGGGTCTTCAGGTTGATCCCTGTGTACCTTCAGATTTCGGCAACTTCAAGGTTACTCGTAAGTTCAGAGGAGCTACCTATAACATCAACGTTACTACTAACGGTGTTCAGAAAGGTGTTAAGTCCATGACCGTTGACGGACAGGCTGTTGATGGCTGCATCGTTCCTTTCGTAGAAGGCAAGGCAGAATACAACGTAGAAGTTGTAATGGGTTAATATCATAATCAGTGATACATATATGTATCTTCACAATCAAAATGATAACGGCATACGCCGTGAGCATTTCTTTTATATTCTTATTCATGATCAATCTATCAACAACACTTGGAATTACAGCTTACCACCGGAAGTTGCAATACCTTCAATGAACTGCTTCTGGAACAGAATGTAAATAATAATCATAGGAACGCAGGCAATCAGTGCTGCCATCATCAGTTCCGGATACTTCTGTGAGTACTGACCGTTCATCTTCGCAAGAGCACTTGCAAGTGTTGTCTTCCTGTTATCGGGGCAGACAATCATAGGCCACATCAGGTCCTTATACGCAAATACTGCGGTAAAGATACCAAGAGCAACCATTGCTGACTTGGTAAGGGGAGCCATAACAAACAGGAAGGTCTTCGGAATATTACATCCGTCTAATCTTGCTGCCTCTTCCAAATCTTTGGGAAGACTCATATAGGACTGTCTCAGCAGGAACGTACCAAATGCAGTTACAAGACCCGGGAATAGGAGTCCCCATACAGAATTGGTCAAGTGAAGCTTACTAACCATAACATACTGAGGAATAATGAAAATCTGTACCGGAATCATCATCTGAAACAGAACCAGTGCAAACATAAAATTCTTACCCTTGAAGTTCAGTCTGGCAAATGCGTATCCACTTAATGTAGCGGTAAGAACCGCACACAATACACGAAGCGCAATCATAAGCAGTGTGTTGGCATACAGACGAACGAAGTCCATCGCCTTAATTACCTTACCAAAATTCTCCACCTGCCATACTGCTGGGAATAGAACGAAAGGATCAACCTGCATGGTCTCTGCCACTGTCTTAAATGCGGTTAGGAACATCCAGAGGAAAGGAACCAGCATTGTAAATGATACCAGTACCAGTACGATATAAATAATGATTTTACCAATTGTATCTCTTGTCTTCATAGTTGCCTCCTTACTCGTAATGAACCCACTTCTTCTGACCAATCAACTGAACAATTGTCAGAAGCAGGATAACTGCAAGAAGCACAACAATAACGGTTGCACCGTATCCCTTCTTGCTCTGTTCAAAGGAATACTTATAGAACAGATATACAAGAGATTCTGTCTTCTTCATAGCAGGATTATTATAGTCAATAATCATGTAGATCAAATCAAATACCTGCATTGCTCCAATAATTCTTGTTACAAGCACAAAGAAAATTGTAGGAGAAATGAGGGGAACTGTAATATGGATTAATTGCTTAAATCCGCTTGCACCATCAAGAGAGGCTGCCTCATAGTAATCTCTGGGAACTTCCTGTAATCCTGCAAGGAACAGTACCATATTGTAACCAATTACAGACCAGATACCAATTACTGCTAGAGAATAAATCGCAATCTTAGGATCTGAAATCCAGTTCACCTTTACATGAAATGTATTATTTAACAATCCGAAACTGGAATTGTATAACCATTTCCATACCATCGCAATTGCCGCCGGGGCAACAACCATAGGAAGGAAAAATACGGTTCTAAAGAACTCGCGGCCCTTTAACTTCTTATTCAGGAGCACTGCAAGAAGAAGCGCAATGACCACGGAAAAAGGAACCTCAACAATGGCATATTTAATTGTATTCCATAAGGACTGCCAGACCTCCGTATCGCCAAACACTTTCTGGTAGTTGGCCATTCCAACGTAGACATTTCCTTTTCCGAAATCACCGGTTTTGAAAAAACTCTGATATAAGGTCTGAAACATAGGAATAATATTAAGCACAATCAGGCCGATCATAGTGGGCAGAATAAAAATCCAACCCCAGATAAATTCACTTTTCTGTCTTGCGGTTATTTTCTTTTTCACGGAAAACTCCTTTACTTATACTTCAGTATCGTATAAATGTTGCAATTTTTTATAATGAGAGGGTGTAACCCCGGGCTCACGCCCTAAGGTCCACCCTCTCCAATTATACCATAAACGAATATTTTATTCTTCTGCTAAAGCTTCGTTCATTGCTGCAGCGATATCCTTGCATACATCTGCTGTAGCCTTCTCGCCTGTCCAAGCATCTTTGAGCTTCTCAGTCATCATATCTTCCCAAACTACAGTATTTCTGGAGTAAGGTCTGAATACAAGCTTGGAGTTCAGCATCTGCATATGACCGTTAAGATCGAAGCAATCTACACTGTTAACCCATGCATCGGAACATCCTTCGTAAGCTGCCATTGTAACACCAAGTTCAGCCTGCTTAATCTGCATTTCCTTAGAACCTAACCACTCAATTAAGCTCCAAGCTGCATCAAGATTCTTGCCGTTAGCTGCTGCTGCCCAACCAAGACCATTGTAGATAGAAACTCTATCTGCTGGTGTCTTTGAAAATGGAAGAACTGCTACGTCACAGTTTGCTGCTGTGTACTCGTTATCACGATATCCTGCAAGCATCCAAGAACCGTTGATGGACATTGCAACCTTACCAGCTGCAAGTAACTCGTTGGGAGCTGTCTCAGAAACTGTGTTAAGATCAGGACAAGAACCGTCTGCGATCATGCCTGTGATCAGTTCCATAGCCTTGATGGTGTTAGGGTCATCCATACCGGATGTCTTCTTGTCATCGCTGATTACATATCCACCCATAGAGTAGATTGTGTTGTAGTAACCTTCCTGGTTGTTACCGGGCTGAATTGCATATCCCCAGTGATCCTCATTTGTAAGCTTCTTAGCTGCATCTGCGAAATCCTGCCATGTCCATGTGTCATCAGGATAAGCTACACCCATCCCATCGAAGATGGTCTTGTTGTACCAAAGAGCAATAGTATCAATATCCTTAGGAACTGCGTACTGCTTGCCACCGGACTGATATAACTTAACGATACCTTCGTAGTAGTTGCCCATATCAATCTTATCAGAAGCTGCAATCTTATCTGTAAGATCAAGGAGCATATCATTCTCCATGTACATCTGAGCTACGTTAGAGTGCATCCAGAATACATCGGGAAGTTCTCCGCCTGAAGCACCTGCCTCAAGGAGTGTCCAGTAATCATTCCAACCAATAACCTGAATTGTAGCCTTAACACCGGACTGGGCGCTCCACTCGTCTACGATCTCCTGAAGACCGGGTCTCTGACCTTCGTCCCAGATTGAAACTGTAAGTTCGCCTTCAACACTGTTACCAATACTCTCGGGAGCTTCCTCCTCAACGGGAGCTGCCTCTTCAACGGGAGCTGCTTCTTCTGTTGCTGCGGGAGCCTCTGCTACCGGAGCTGCCTCACTGCCACAACCAACCATTGCGATTGTCATTGCAGCAGCAAGTACAAGTGCCATTACTTTTCTTAACTTCATGTTGTACCTCCACAATAAATCAACTTTAATAATGTAATGTATACATCATCAATTGGCCAAATTGATTATGTTCTTATTATAGACATGTGTGACATTCTCTCATATAGCAAAATGTTACCTTATCATGTCAATTTGTGACATCATCACATGCATTCAGCAAATAGATGTGTGACTTAAAGTCACCTTCCGGTTTCCTGGTGAAATCCATCTTGTTTGTTGTAATAATGCCTGCCTGCATCAGTTCATCGCCGTAATATCGGTTATTTTCCATCTCATAGCAACACTCCGGATCAAGGCCCTTCAGGCGAAGTCTTCTATAGCCTGAGTTGGCTCTTACTCGATTTAAGTAGTAACCAACAATTGCCTGCTTCCGATCTTCCGATACAACCATCCAGGCCGCTTCTTCTGTTTCAAAAGGCGAAATCAAGCGGTAGAATGTACCATTTTGAATCAAATTTCTGTACTTCTTCATGAATACGACCTGTTCCTTCACCTTGTCGAATTCATCATCCGGCAGCTCATTCAGATCAAGTTCATAACCAAAAGTTCCGAAATATGCTACATTCGCTCTGGTATCAATAGACACTGTACGTCCGGTTTGCTGATTGGGCACAGCAGATACGTGTGCACCAATAGATGAAATCGGATATCCATAACTGGTTCCGTACTGAATCTCGATTCTCTCGCCACCATCCGTATCATCGGAGCACCATGTCTGCGGTGCATAATATAACATACCCGCGTCATATCTGCATCCACCGCTGCTGCAAGATTCAAACAAGATATTCGGAAATGCTGCAATCAATCTCTCATAGAGACTGTAAACACCTAAAATATACTTATGGTATACCTTACCCTGTTCGGAAGCTTCGGCAGAATTGCCGAAACACTCACTAATGGTACGATTCATATCCCATTTGATATAGGCAATATTAACACCGTCAAGCACCTTGAAGAGCATATCATAAATGTAATCTACAACTTCTTCTCTTGAGAAATCAAGCACCATCTGATGTCTACCAAGAGAACGTTCTCTTCCGGGAGTAGCCAGCACCCAATCAGGATGTGCTCTATATAAATCCGAATCCGGATTCACCATTTCAGGTTCAATCCAGAAACCAAATTCAAGTCCCATCGCATTAATCTTCTCGCACAGTCCCTTAATGCCTCCCGGAAGCTTGTCAAGATTCGGGAACCAGTCGCCAAGACCAGCAAAATCATTGTCTCTCTTACCAAACCAGCCATCATCAAGGACAAACAGTTCAATTCCGGCTTCCTTACCCTTAGCGGCAATCTTCAGAATATCCTCTTCTGTGAAGTCCATCATGGTTGCTTCCCAGTTATTCAGAAGAATCGGTCTGTCTTTTGTCTTCCACACCCCTCTTGTCAGGCGATTTCTGTATAATTTATGGTATGTCTGCGATAAATCATTAAGACCCTGATTCGTATATGCAATCACAACTTCCGGACTTACAAACTCCTCACCGGGATTTAAGCCCCAGCTGAAGCATTCCGGATGAATACCCATCATCACTCTGGTTGCGCCGTAAGTATCCACCTCTGCACTTGCAAGGAAATTACCGCTATAGACAAAGGAGAATCCCAGCGCTTCGCCCTGAAACTCATCTGTACCCCTGCGCTTCAGAATTACAAACGGATTATGATTTGCACTGGAATGTCCTCTCATACTTCCAATAGATACCGTTCCATCTTCGAGAGGCTTCACAACCGGACGTCTCTCTCTTGCCCAGGCTCCGGAGAACTGCATCCATTCATAGTTATGATCCGGAAGATCGACAGATGCACTTAATACTCTGTCCAGTACAATCTTCTCCTGACCGTCATTTACAAACTTAACATTTCTGGTAATTACGGAATAGTCAGCAAAAACGGTATAATACAATTTCAGAACCACACCGGTCAAATAATCTCTTGTTGTAATCTCCAGTGTCTCTGCTTCTTTTTCACTCTCAACGTAGGTTGCAGGAAGTCCGGATAGTTCAGGCTTGCCGGCATAAATCTGATAATCTTCATATTCAAAATGAGAAACATGAGAACCGTTCTCATAATTAATTGCGAAGGCAGGGCTTCTATAGTCGGTAGTTCCGAATGACGGATACTCATTACGGGCGGTCTCAAGGGAAAAAGCCTCATTACCAGGCATACCTACCTGCTGAGAGCGGAAACATACCTCCCATAAATAGCTGAAGTCTTCTCTGTCGTGAAGCTTGCTGCCAAAATAGATCTGACCAATTTCATTATTGGGCAGAACTCCGATAATATAACTGAAAAAGCGATTGCTTAAATGAAACTGTTTGGTCTCTTTGTGGAATACAATGCTCATATCTCTCTCCTAAATACTATCCTTTTGTGACAATTAAACCACAAAAAGTTATTTGTGTTTATGTCAATATGTGATATTATGATGTTGATATGTTATATCTTAATGTGACAAGACATTTATTGTAAACCGCTTTATATATATTATGTTAACTATTTTCAAGGAGGTCTCATGGCAAAGGAATTGACCAATCAACCTGAAATTGTAGGTGCCGATTATTGTAAGTTTTTCTATTTTGACGGATACAGTGATTTGAACTTCTGTGAAATCGGAAGCTATAATTGTGTTCCCGGCTATTCCTATGGTCCTGTCGTACGTAAGGAGAACATTTTCCACCTTGTATTAAGTGGCAAAGGCACATTAACCATCAATGATAAGAAATATCGTATCGAAGGCGGACAAGGCTTTCTCATTCCCGACGAGGTGCTTGCTTATTATGAAGCAGACCAGGATGATCCCTGGAGCTACATGTGGATTCATGTGGCCGGTCCCAAGGCCAACGAGGCCTTCCAAATGGCCGGCATTACAGCGAAGCATCCCATTTTTATTCCGTCAGGTGATATCAAGCCCTTATACAACCTATTCACCGATCTTATTGCGCATAATGACAGGGAGCATTACTGTATGGCCCGCACCTACGAGATTCTGGATTTCATTGTTGCCAACTCCACCAACAAAGTTCCTTCTCAGGTTAACAGACAGTTAGATTACGTTCGCAAAGTTGTGAAGTATGTACAGCTAAAGTACAACGAGCAGATTCATGTAGAAGAAATTGCTGCAATGTTTGGTTTAAATCGAAGTTATCTCTCGAGGCTATTTAAGGAAGCAACAGGACGTACGATCCAGGATTATATATTAAGCTGTCGAATGAACGAAGCAAAGAGTTACTTATCAAGCAAACAGTATTCCATCCAATATGTGGCGTATGCCGTTGGCTACAATGATACCTTCACATTCTCCAAAGCATTTAAACGTTATACCGGCCTATCCCCCAGCGAATTCAAAGAAAAAAACGAGAAGGAATAATTCCTTCTCGTCAGACTGTAGACAAAGCAGCTCTGGGAAACAATCGTTTCCCAGAGCTATTTTTCTATCAGTTGATGATTTTTATTGATTTTTTGAGTGAATTA
>JAZLHG010000308.1:0-4374 GCA_045616705.1 Lachnospiraceae bacterium
AGAAACAGAGCGTGCGCTTATGAAATTTGACAAAATCGTCTGTGACTACATTCAGGGCTATTACTTCTCCAAGCCTTTATCCGAAGAAGATTTTATAGCATTTATTAAAGAAGCCAATCAATTTGACAGTCTTTCGGGAGAATAACAATGGGCAAAATTCTTTATTTTGATATTTCCGCCGTATTAATATCCTCAGTATTCCTTACTACAACTATTATTCGTAGTGGATTTAAAGGGACAAAACGTAATTTCCTTATTTCCTGGATTGAAGTTGTAGTACTGGTTGCATCCATCGGAGATTTGGGAGCAGCTATTACTGAACAGTATCTGCTCTTCTCACCCTATTCGTGGATGATGTCCTACTGTTTCAACTTTATCTATTTTCTGGCACACAATCTGCTACTGCCCCTGTATGTTCTCTATATCTATTCCACAACAGGAATCTGGCATATATTTAAAAAGTACAATTATTTGGTTTACGCGTGGATTCTTCTTACGGGACTGGATGTATTTCTCTTATTTGCCAATATTTTTGTTCCTTTGATTTATACTCTTGATCAAAACGGCGTCTACGCAAGAGGTCCTTTTCATCTACTCTTCTATGTGATTGCCGGAATATTCGGAATATGGGGTATTATTACAATTCTTAAACACCGCAGACTGATTAACCACGACAAAATGCTGGTGCTGCTTATGATTTATCCCGTTACAGTAACCACTATTGTAATTCAGTATTTCTACCCGGACACTCTATGCGAAATGTTTGGAATCAGCATATGTATGGTGCTGTTCATTATCGTTGTACAGCATAAAGAAGTCTCTGTAGATCCTCTGGTAGGTGCTAAGAGACACAGTTCCGGCATCGAGAGTCTGACCAATATCATCGAGACAGGCAAGCCGGCTACGATAATATTTGTTAAAATTGCTAATAACGGTAATATCCTCATGTATCTTGGTCAGGATATTTATTATCAATTCCTTCATCTGCTCTCTCAGAACTTCACCAAATTTGCTGAAGAGGAAGAATTCCCCGGGGAATTATACTATCTTGAATACGGTCTGTTTGGGTTCCTAGCCGAAGAAGATTCGCTTACAACCGCATACCGTACTGCTGAGAGAATTAAAAAATTCCTTCATTCACAAATTCATATCGATAATTTTGATATTACACTGGATGGGAGAATTTGTATTGTTGAATGTCCTGATGACTTCAATGATTTTCAGTCGCTGTTTAGCTTTGCCACCAGCTTTCATAATACAATTCCGGTGTCCAAGAATATTATTCTCTATTCCGATTTCAAAGGGCAGCAAGAATTCCAGATTCGTGACGACCTAGAACGCATCCTTCGTGATGCAATTAGGGAACAACGCTTTGAAATGTATTATCAGCCTATTTTCTCCGCAGTTAAGAATCGTTTTGTTTGTGCCGAAGCATTAATCAGACTTCATGATGAGAAATATGGTGATATCCCTCCCAGCCTGTTCATTCCTTTTGCAGAGAATAATGGTATGATTCATGCAATCGGAGATTTCGTTCTAAGGGATGTACTTAAATTTATATCAAGTACCGATATAAAACGTTTGGGACTGGAATATATAGAAATCAATCTTTCCGCAGCACAATGTATTGAATCTGATTTGATTGAAAAAGTCACTCAGTTATTAGAAGATTATCACGTTGATCCCGAAAACATTTCTTTTGAGCTTACCGAAACTGCAGCAGATATGGATCCTGCAATTGTAGACAATCACGTAAAACGACTCAGCAGTCTTGGAATTCGTTTTGCACTGGATGATTACGGCACCGGTTATTCCAACATCAAACGCGTTACTTCTCTGCCCATCAACCAGGTCAAACTGGACCAGAGCTTTGTCAAGGAAATTGACAACCCTCAAATGTGGATTGTGATTCAGGACACCATTACCATGCTAAAAGAAATGGACAAAGAAGTTCTGATTGAAGGTGTAGAAAATGAACTTTTGGCACGTCGTTTCATTGATTTGAATGCCGATCTTCTTCAAGGTTGTGAATATATGCAGGGATTCTATTTCTGTAGACCTGTTCCTAAAGATCAATTCATTGCATTCATGGAAGAACACGTGAATAAACAAATCGTCATTAATTAAGGAGTATCACTATGCTATTCTCTATTGTAATAAAATGTATTTTGGGAATCTTGGGATGCATTGTTGGAATTGTACTCATTCTTGCCATTATTGCATCTATTAGTTCCCTATTTGTTAACCCCCACAAAGTCTATCAGCATGACAACAAGTTCTATCGTTTTCTGATTTATGCTGCTACCTATGTGGGAGTTATTTTTGGTCGAATCCATGTTCATGTTACCGGAATGGAATTGATAAAAGCCGCTGATTTAAACAGCAAATCCAAAAAGCGCTTTCTTGTAGTTGGTAACCACCGCTCTAATTTTGATCCCATTCTTACCTGGTACGTATTAAAGCATAGCGATCTTGCCTACTTGTCCAAAGAATCTAATATGCACATTTACGCTTACGGACGAATCATTCGTAAATGCTGCTTTATGGTAATTAACCGCGAGGATCCTAAAGAGGCTATGAAAGCAATTATTGCAGCTGCCGACTTAATTAAAAAAGGTGAGGTCTCCTACGGTATCTATCCGGAAGGTACCAGAAATCATACCAACGAACTGCTTCCCTTTCATAACGGCGTGTTTAAAATTGCACAGTTAGCAAACGTGCCTATTGTGGAAATAACCATATGGAATGCAGATCAAATTCACAAAAACTTCCCTTTCAGGAAAACCGATGTCTATGTAGATATTCTTGACATCATCCCTGCAGATCAAGTTAAAGTTCTTCGTACTTCCGCTATCGGTGAGAAAGTACGTGAAGATATGACAAAAAAACTAAAAGAAAGAGGTATGTAAAATGTATTACGTATTATTTAATTCCTTATCCGGAAACGGTCAGGGAGCCATCAGATGTAAAATGCTGGAAAAATGCTTTCCCGGTGAGGTAGAATATGTAGACATGCATAAGGTTGAAAGCTATCAGGAGTTATTCAACACTTTTTCCAAGGGCGACATCCCTGTACTAGTAGGCGGTGACGGAACCATGAATCGTTTTCTCAACGATACAGAAGGTGTAGAAATACCGGAACCTATTTATTATTTTCCCGCAGGGAGCGGTAACGACTTCATGAATGATGTTAAGGAAACTGCTACCTATGTAAGCGATTTCCGCGACGAAAACGGATATGGTGTCATTGATCTGACTCCATATATTAAAAATCTTCCCATTGTTACCGTAAACGATAAAAATTATCGCTTTATTAACGGTATTGGCTATGGTATTGACGGCTACTGTTGTGAAGTTGGTGATGAACTTCGCAAGAAAACTGACAAACCCATTAATTATACATCGATTGCAATCAAAGGTCTGCTCTTCTACTACAAGCCTACAAATGCCAAAATCACAGTAGATGGTGTAACAAAAGAATATAAACATGTATGGCTTGCACCTGCCATGAACGGTCGTTTCTATGGCGGTGGCATGATGGCCTGTCCCGGTCAGGATCGTCTGTCCGAAAGCAGGACCTTATCAAGCCTTGTATTTCATAGTTCAGGCAAATTAAGAACACTGACTATCTTCCCCTCCATCTTCAAGGGTGCTCATGTGAAGCATACCAAGTTCTGCGAATTGTTACACGGCAAAGACATTACCGTTGAGTTCGACAGTCCTACCGCACTCCAGATTGATGGTGAAACAATCCTTGGTGTAACCAAGTATCGCGCTTATTATCCGGATTAATTCAAAATGGGTACTGCATTTGCAGTAGCCATTTCTAATATTAATATTCCTAGTATTGAACTAACTAAACAACGCCGTATCAAACAAAGATAACTGGTTCGATTCCGGAATGTCACCAAGCAACCCCAATTCCGCCATCTTATCTACCACCGTCTTAGGAACCTTCGTCCGCTCTCTGAAGTCATCCTTAGACAGGAACGGTCCGTCTTTGCAGGCTTCCACAACCGCTTCTGCCGCCTTCTCACCCATACCTTCAATGCAGCCGATATAAGGCATAACCTTACCGTCAATCACCTGACAAGCCATGGCCTTGGCTCTAAAAATATCAATGGGCCAGAACTCAAATCCTCTTGCATACATTTCCTCTACGATACGCATGTCCTTCAGTTCGTCCTGTTCCTTATTGCCCAAACTATCCGATCTCTTGCGATAATCATCCAGATAGAATTTCAATCTACTCTTACCTAGGCACATCATCTCATAATTAAACGCCGTTGCGCGAATGCTTAAGTATGCTGCATAATAAGCTAGCGGATAGTAAATCTTGTAGTATGCAATTCTCCAAGCCATCATAACATAAGC
>JAZLHG010000309.1:0-3374 GCA_045616705.1 Lachnospiraceae bacterium
CCATCTCACAATCACCTTTCTACCATAGAACCATGAAAAGCCCGTTCTTACTCGTTACTTTTCCCATTATAATCAGATTTACATAGAATCGCAACTCCAAATTTTGCTTATTTTTCGGTACTTTGCGACCACTTATCAAAAAAATACAACATGTCGGCGACCCCTTTTTAAGCCATCACAACATGTTGTAATTTCAATTGTAAAAAAAATTTACATTCAGATTATTTATTGCTTTTAACTATTAACATAACCCGAAATCCATATTTATTATTTTAACTTTTTATTGAAACATATTATTTCAACTATAGTCACTCCGTGACTACTATAGGCTCTATTTACAGCAAAGTGCCTTGTAAGCCATCAGTCCGGCAATGGTCTTGGCATCCACAATACGACCGTCTGCCACCATTTCAGTCAGTTCCTCAAGACTGTATGCTTCCACATTAATGTATTCATCATCATCAAGATGCTGACTGGTGCGGGTTAAATTCCGTGCTACATAAATATCAATTTTCTCGTTGCAGAAAGCTACAGTTGTGTATAGTCCAAGCAGAAACTCTACGTCTTCATAAGCAGCATAATAGCCTGTTTCTTCTTCCAGTTCACGGTATGCACAATCCTTAGTAGGTTCATCCACACTATTTCGACCGCCTGCCGGAATCTCCAGCGTATAGTCATCAATTGCATTTCTAAACTGACGTACCATCAGGATACGTCCATCATCCAGAACAGGAATTACAGCAGCCGCGCCCTTATGATAGATGAAATCATAGTTTTCTTCTCTTCCATCAGGAAGTCGCATATGATCCTCATGAAGTGTAATAATATTACCCTTATGAATCTCTCTTCGACTGATTCGAACCTGACGGTCAGGCATTTTCTCATTCTGACTCATACAAAACCTTCCTTATTCCACACCAAGAAGCTTTTTGACAGATGCAAGTTTGACACAAAGCGCAAAAATCTCAACAGCCTTCTTCAATTCTTCCTGTGAAGGATAGGTGGGTGCAATACGAATGTTGGCATCATCCGGATCATTCTTATATGGATAAGTTGCACCGGCACCGGTCATTACCACACCGGCTTCTCTACAGAGCTTCACAATCGATTTCGCACACCCCGGCATGGAATAGAAGGAAATAAAGTATCCTCCGTTGGGTCTGGTCCATCTTCCGATTCCAAGTCCCTTCAGTTCTGTATCTAATGCATAGAGTACAATTTCAAACTTGGGACGAATCAGAGTGGCATGCTTCTTCATGTGCGCCTTCATGCCATCAATATTCTTGAAATAACGAACATGTCTTAACTGATTCAGCTTATCGTGACCGATCGTCTGAATTGTAATAATGCTCTCAATAAACTTCAGATTCTTCTCAGATGATGCAAGTGCTGCAATACCGCTTCCCGGGAAAGTAACCTTGGAAGTGGAACAGAATTCAAATACGATATCCGGATTGCCGGCCTTCTCACACTCGGAAAGGATCTCAAGAAGGTCATCCTTACGATCTTCGTAGAGGTCATGAATCACATACGCATTATCCCAGTAAATTCTAAAATCTTCAGCCGCAGGCTTCAGATTGGCAAATCTTCTTACAGTTTCATCAGAATATGTAACACCTTCGGGATTAGAATACTTCGGCACACACCAAATACCCTTAACAGTCTCATCATTGTTAACATATTGCTCTACAAGGTCCATATCGGGTCCTGTCTCAAGAAGTGGAATCGGAATCATTTCAATGCCAAACTGCTCGGTAATGGCAAAATGTCTGTCATAACCCGGAACAGGGCAAAGGAATTTCACCTTGTCAAGCTTGCACCAGGGTGTAGAACCACATACACCAAAAAGTACGGATCTTGCAACAGTATCGTACATAATATTCAGGCTGGAATTACCGAAAATAATCACATCGGACTCCTTAACGCCCATAACATCAGCCATCAGCTTCCTAGCTTCCTGAATACCTGTAAGTTCACCATAGTTTCTACAGTCAATACCCATCTCCGAACAGAAATTCACGTAGGGATTCAGCATATTGAAGAAATCTGCCTCCATATCAAGCTGATCTGCCCCCGGCTTACCACGAGCCATATTCAACTTCAGATTAAGTGCCTTCATCTCATCATAGGATGCCTGGAGCTGCTGTCTTAACTCTTCCAACTCTGCAGGACTCATGTCACTGTACTTTTTACTCATAATATTGTCCTCTTTTCAATATCTTACAATACAAAATCTCAACATCAAATATAATACACATAATGCCAAGATACAAGACCAATCCACCGATTATCATGCAAAAAGGCGGTTCTTCATATTAAGAACCGCCAAAATAATTTGCTAACTGTATAACGTGAATCTTATAAAGAATCTACTGCAGCATGCTCAATTGCAAGACCTGCTTTGTACTTATCCATAAATGCATTGAAACCTGCAACGTCTGCAGCATCTGCTTCAAGCTTAGAACCCTTCTGATCAGCAAAAATGGTTGTGTTCAGGTAATCCTGAAGGCTCTCTCCGTCCTTCTTGCCAATAAGGTAAGCAGCAAGAACAGCAATACCCCATGCTCCGCCTTCACCTGCTGTCTCCATAACGGAAACAGGAGCGTCAATTGCTGCAGCAGCGATTCTCTGGCCAACACCCTTGGTCTTAAAGAATCCGCCGTGACCAAACATTTCATCAACCTTAACCTGCTCTTCCTTGAACATTAAGTCAAGACCTGCCTTTAATGCAGCAAGAGCGGAATATAAATGCATACGCATGAAGTTGGCAAGAGTGAACTTATCATCTGCCTTACGAACAAATAAAGGAGCACCTTCAGCGAATCCGGTTACAGGCTCACCTGAGAAATAGTTATAAGAAATCAGGCCACCGCAATCCGGATCACCTTCCAGAGCCTTATTGTATAAAGAAGTAAACAATGTATTCTTATCTACACTTGCACCAATTAAAGAAGCAAACTCATCAAATACAGATACCCACGCATTCATTTCGGAAGTACAGTTATTGCAATGAACCATACCTACCAGTGCGCCATCGGGAGTTGTAACCAAATCGATTTCAGGGTATACCTTGGATAATTCTTTCTCCAGAACAACCATAGCAAATACAGAAGTACCTGCGGAAATATTACCGGTACGAACACCTACGGAGTTGGTTGCTGTCATACCTGTTCCTGCATCACCTTCCGGAGGACACATCGGAGCGCCTGCCTTCAGTTCACCTGTAGGATCAAGAAGCTTGGCACCTTCTTCAGTAAGAGTACCTGCAGCCTCGCCTGCGGAAAGAGTCTTGGGTAGAATATCACTTAACTTCCAGCCAAAACCCTCATCTGCTGTTAAAGCATCAAACTTCTCAATCATGGTAGCGTCATAAG
>JAZLHG010000310.1:0-1773 GCA_045616705.1 Lachnospiraceae bacterium
GGTATGCATGGAATAGACAGCAATGTCATTACGGATTAGTTCCATGAGTCTTCTGCCCATAAAATCATCGGAAGTCACTCTCTTCATAGGGCTGAAAATCAACGGATGATGGGTAAGAATCAAATCCGCCTTAGCGCTGACTGCCCGTTCAATTACCTCTTCCGTAGCATCCAGTGCAATATAAATCGTATCAATTTCCTTCTCTCTGTCTCCAAGCAACAGACCTACATTATCCCAGTCCTCTGCATATGCAAGCGGTGACAGTTCTTCCAATTTGGAAATGATGTCCTTTAATCTCATGTAGCACTCTCCCATAGCTTAAGCGCTTCTTCATTCATCTTAAGTTCTTCCTTAAGTTCTGCAAGGCGTCTGCTGCTCTTATCCGTATTGGCACTAATCAACTGCTCCTGTACCATCAGTTTCTGTTCTCGTTCAAACAATAAGAACTCATGTAGATTCCGATTCCGTTCTCTAAGAAGAATCGGACCATACATACACTCAAGGAGACTGAGCTGCATCTGTCCCTTAACAACCTTCATCATAGGGTAATATTTGCCGTCTTCAATAACAAATTTCTCTTCTACAATGGCATATCCCATATCACACAGATTCTGACGAAACTGTGCCAGTTCCGACTGGGGCTGCAGAATCAGTTCACCGGCGTTATATACAATTTCCGGGCTGTCGGTTAGGATTCGATACATTAAGAATCCACCCATACCCGCTATTACAATGGCATTACAGTTCGGAAGTCCCGTCAGGCCATCGGTCTGCACTGTGGTAATATACGGCTCCAAGCCATTCTCCCTAACATGGTCCATGCATCTGCGAAGAGGACCACTGTTAATATCTGCTGCGATCACATGTCCTGCGATTCCATGCTGAATCAGATAGATTGCCAAGAACCCATGGTCACATCCGATATCTGCCACAAGATTTGTGGGGCTTACCATATCTGCAATTGCCTGTAAACGTTTTGATAATGTAACCATTAGTCAAGATAATCCCTAAGTTTTCTACTTCTGGAAGGATGTCTTAATTTACGAAGTGCCTTCGCCTCAATCTGACGAATACGCTCACGGGTAACGTTAAATTCCTTACCAACTTCTTCCAGGGTACGTGCTCTGCCGTCATCAAGACCAAAACGAAGACGAAGAACCTTCTGCTCTCTCTCAGTCAATGTGCTTAACACTTCAACCAGCTGTTCCTTAAGAAGTGTGAATGCAGCTGCATCTGCCGGTACCGGAACATTGTCATCCTGGATGAAATCACCCAAATGAGAATCTTCCTCTTCACCGATGGGAGTCTCCAGAGATACAGGTTCCTGAGAAATCTTCAGAATCTCTCTTACACGCTCCTCGGGAAGTTTCATCTCCTTAGCAATCTCTTCTGTGGTTGGTTCTCTTCCCAGTTCCTGCAGCAGCTGTCTGCTGACACGAATCAGTTTGTTAATGGTCTCAACCATATGAACAGGGATACGAATGGTTCTTGCCTGATCTGCAATCGCACGGGTAATTGCCTGACGAATCCACCATGTAGCATAGGTGGAGAACTTATAACCCTTGGTATAATCGAACTTCTCTACAGCCTTAATCAGACCCAGATTACGCTCCTGAATCAGATCTAAGAATACCATGCCACGTCCTACATAACGCTTAGCAATACTTACTACCAGACGCAAATTCGCTTCCGCAAGACGCTTAGACTCCTGCTCACCAGCAAACTTCAGCTTCAACAGCAATTCCTTGTCACGAGGACCAAACATTGGAATAT
>JAZLHG010000311.1:0-1695 GCA_045616705.1 Lachnospiraceae bacterium
AGTGAGAAGAAGATGCCGGAGATTCTCACCATGGAAGAAGTGGTACGCCTTTTGGAACAGCCCAAGGGTGATACACCGAAAGAGATTCGTGATAAGGCGATGCTGGAACTGTTATATGCGACAGGTATCCGTGTATCAGAATTGATTGGTCTTGAAATCTCCGATGTTAATATGCAAATGAATTATATTCTGTGCAGAGACGCCAATAAGGAGAGGGTAATTCCTTTTGGTAACGAAGCGCGTCATGCACTGATTCGATATATTGAATCCTCCAGAAGTGTGATGGTTGAGGATCAGTCGTCTACAGTATTATTTGCAAATTGCTCAGGACAGAAGATGTCCAGACAGGGATTCTGGAAGCTGATTAAGTTCTATGCCAAGAAGGCAGGAATTACCAGCGACATTACACCTCATACGTTGAGACATTCCTTTGCAGCGCATTTGGTCGAGAATGGTGCAGACTTACGTTCTGTACAGGAGATGTTAGGTCATTCCGATATTTCGACGACTCAGATTTACGCGTCTATGAATCATAATCGAATTAGAGAAGTATATACAAGAGCTCATCCGAGAGGATGAGCCCTTATTTTATCCATATGTAATAGAATTTGATATATTGATGAAATGCGGACCTGCCATGGCCTGGGCAAGAAATCGAATAAGAAGACGGTAAATGGTCTAGCCCAGTTTGTGGAAGGAAGGAACCCGTGAACGGAAAGTCGTATAATATCTAAATCCGCTGTCAATCAGAATCTGTTCAGCTATGTCAAACTGATATCCCACATCTTCCGGTTTGTGTGCGTCCGAACCTACTGTAATGATCTCACCGCCAAGTTCCCTGTATCTTCTTATAATATCACTGCACGGATTGGTGCTCTTGAGTCCGTTTCTTAACCCGCCTGTGTTAATTTCGATACCCTTACCATTTTGTATTAATGTTGATAGAATAGAATCGATATAATCGATGTAATCAGAAATCTGATAATGATTATCCTTATCGGTAGAGTATCGAATTACATAGTCCAAATGGCCATACACGTTAAAATCCTGAAACGAATGAACCATTTCGTCGATAGACTGGAAATACTCCCTGTAGGCGTCTATAGTGGATCTTCCTTCAAAAAACTCTGAATAGTAAGGGTCCTTTCTATGACATAAATGGGAGGAAGCAATCACAAAATCAAAAGGATTCTGGTTAACATAATTCGATAATTGGTCTACAATATGAGGCTGAACTCCTAGTTCAACACCGAAATTGACCTGTAATGCATCTGTAAAGAGACTCTCAAATTCTTCTCTATATGCAGAAGTATTTAGTTCGAATAATCCCGGTGTGCAATCATACTGATATACATAGTCAGGATCGTAATGTTCCGTAAAACTCATATTGGTGAAACCGAGGCTGATGCAGCGATCAAGCATCTTATGCATATCGGCTTCGCTGTCACCGGAGTGGTGTGTATGCATATGATAATCCGCACGAATCATGAGTGAAATCCTCCGCTTATTTCTGATTCTTAATTATATCTGCCTAATAAGAGGGCTGCAAGGTGAAAAGATTGAATTTTTCTCTTGTAATTTGGGAATAAATTGTATAGAATAGGATTGCTGATAATTTTTTGACAATAAAAATAAATAATTTTAGGAGGAAACTAAAATGGCAGTAAAAGTAGCAATTAATGGTTTTGGTCGTAT
>JAZLHG010000312.1:0-3565 GCA_045616705.1 Lachnospiraceae bacterium
TATCCATAGGCGTGTTACGTAGGGTCTGATGGTTGGGGCAATCCGATACATGGGCAGTTACCACAGACATGGGATAGCCATAACTGTATCCGGTCTGAATTCGCGTCCGCATCAGGGCATCTGTATCATCACTTGCCCAGATCTGCGGAAAATAACAAAGCATTCCCAAATCGAAACGATTACCACCGGATGCACAGCCTTCGAATAAAATCTCCGGAAATCTTCCCATCAATGTATGCAGAATCCGGTACAGACCAAGCATCCATCTATGATGGGTCTCTCCCTGCTGCTCAGCTGCAAGCACCTGTGAGAACACATCGGAAGCCATACGGTTCATATCCCACTTCACATAGTCAATTCCATTTCCGTCAAGCACTTGACTCATTGAGTCAATTACATATTGCACAACCTCCGGATTGGTAAGGTCTAAAAGCATCTGATTACGTCCCAGACTGTGGTCTCTACCGGGAATGGTCATGGCATATTCAGGATGAGCGCGATACAAATCCGAATCTTCATTCATCATCTCAGGCTCTACCCAGATACCAAATTTAAGACCCATTTCATGAATCTGATCGGATAAATGTTTGATTCCGTGAGGTAACTTCTTCTCATCGGGAATCCAGTCTCCCAGAGAGGTTCTGTCGTTGTCCCTGCCCTTAAACCATCCGTCATCCATAACGAATAGTTCCATACCTGCATCTGCTGCCTTACGTGCCAGAGATTTCAGCTTATGTTCATTAATGTGGAAATATGCTGCCTCCCAGGAATTTAGCAGAATGGGACGCGGCTGATTCTGATAGGTACCTCTTACAATATGGTTACGAACAAAGGGATGCATATGTTCACTGACACCCTGATATCCCTTGTCCGAATAGGTCATCACGCCTTCCGGAGTATAGAAATCCTCTCCTGCGTGCAGCATCCACCTGAACCCGGTGGGTTCAAGGCCGCTTACAAAACGAGTACGATAGAAACTTCCCACTTCGCAGGCTTCGTAATGGTTACCGGAATAAATCAGATTGAAGCCGTATACCTCACCGTGATCTTCCCCGGCATCTGCAGTAGCCACCATCACAAAAGGATTGTTACGATTAGAAGACATTCCGCTTATGGATCGATTCACTAGGATTCCATGGCTGATGGGAGTCTCATGCTTCACCATTTCTCTGGCCCAATTACCACCAAAGGTAATCATCTTATAACCGGTGTCATCTAGGTCTAACTGCAGACTCATGATCCGTTCAATACAAATAGGCTCCTCTTCCTCATTGTGAAGAACCGCCCTTCTTGTAATCACATCACACTCCGGATATACGGTATAAATTAAATCTAGCCCTATCTTCTTGACTCTTTCGGTCAATTTGATAGTAAGTGTTTCCCCTGCATAAGATGAGGGCAGACCCGGAATCACATTATCCTTAGCATCATGCAATTCATAGCCTGCATATACGAAATCAGAGGTACTGCTTCCGTCAGCATAAGTAAGCTTTATAAAAGGCTCTCTGTAATCTCCTTTGCCTTCGGAAGACATTTCAAATCCCAAGTCTTCCAGAACCAGATAAGAATCCTTACGATAATTTACTGTAGTGCCCCGACTGTGACTGTATTTCTCCTGAAGAGACCGCATAAGGTCGCCACAGGCTTCACCGTTTAACCGCTCTTTCGCATTCAGAAGCAGTCCACCATAATGCAAATGCTCCAGAATCCCGAATTCGCTAACGCAAAATGCATAGCTGGTATGCTTGGTATTTAAACAGAATAATTGATCTTGAATCAGAATCATTCTTCGCACGCTCCTTTTCGTATTCACCTATTGTATCACCCAAAGCATCCAAAACTCAACCTGCTCCACAATTTCCTCGAGGACTTTATATTTATTTTCCCTTTTATTTCCATGTGCCTTATAATATATAGGTAATGATATCGGTGATAAGCATCTAATAAATTTGATATCTTAACAATCTTATTTTGCAATATATAGAAAAGAGGTAATCAGTAGTGGAGCGCATCATTCCCATAGAGAACTGCTCAACCGAACAGGAACGAATCTTGTATATCCAGACACGGCTCAGAGAATTATCCCGCAAGGGTTGTAACACCATTGGCGTAGTCTGCCCCTCCCCCGGGGAAAGTGCAAGGCTTCTGTCCACACTAAAATGGAAATTTGATGTACGCATGCTGATTCCCGGAAGTAATATCGAATCCGGAATCACCATTCTTCCGGCAGGACATTCTCAATTTGAAGAGTTTGATGCGGTCATTGTGCCGGCAGATTATCCGCTTCCTACCGAGCAGAAGTCAGCATCCGCATCGAAATCGGCATCTTCGCAGCCGAAGAAGTCCTCATCATCGGCCCCCACAGTTCCACAGCGAACTGTGAAACATTTCATTACCGGTCGTGCAGGAACTTCATTATCGTCCTTAGCTAGTACCGGTAGGCCCACCCCCAAGACTGCTCCCACAGTATCTTCTGAGTGTGGTACCATGCCAACTGACACTTCCCAGTTAAGACCGGAAGCCCATGGACGAATCGATCATAGTATCCGAGAGGTGCAGACTTCTGACCATCATATGGAACTTATCGCCAGTTATGGTGTATTGACACTGGTTCCGGTTGAAGAAAACGGAGTGCGGGTGATTTTCCGTAGGGGGATTAGCCCTTATTCCAGAAATCATGTATCTGCTGTAAATTTGACCGATATAGTCAATCAAAATATTACATGGAAAATCACAGAAAATGGAAATGCAATTACCGCTAAGACAACACAGCTACAGATATCTGTCAGTAAGAGGACCGGTCATCTAACATTTATGAATGCCAAGGGAGAAATTCTGCTTCGTGAGAACGAGAATCTGCCTAGGCAGTACTCCGATCAGTTGGGCATTTGGTGGAACTACTATTCCTGGGATCGTAAGGAATATCTGAAGGCACTGGGTGATTATGAAAAGGATTGGGTTGATATCGGAAATGGCGCCAAATACGTATCTCACACTGAACTGACTGACAAACAGCCCACTCTGATTACTTCTGCAGCAGGTTATCAAATTGAGATTGCACCAAACAGCAAAGTATTGGTCTGCACCATAAATGCATACAGTCCCCATATCAGATATGAGGACTGTAGTGAAATCAATTATGTTTTTCGGGTAACGCGCTAACTGCAGATTCGTTAATCATGCAGATTCGTTAACAACTTAAGTTCAATAATACTACCGGTTATCTGCTACTGCAGAAGCGGACCAATGGTTGCTATAAGGGCATCCAGTTTGAAGGGCTTCGCAATGTGACCTGCCATACCATGACGTGCTGCTTCCTGCTTATCTTCCTCGAAAGCATTGGCAGTCATAGCAAAGATTGGAATGGTCTCAAGAACCGGATTACCCAGCCTGCGCAGTCGGTCTGTGGTCTCATAGCCATTCATATCGGGCATCTGAATATCCATAAAGATCATATCAATATCTCCGGCCTCAATATCTTTCAAGCGTTCAATGGCTTCTGCTCCGCTCTGAGCTTCCTCTATAATCATGCCTTTCTCTGTAAGCAGTCTGTTAACAATCTTAC
>JAZLHG010000313.1:0-2609 GCA_045616705.1 Lachnospiraceae bacterium
TTCTTCCGCACCTTCTACCACCGAAATCTTGCCACCAATCATCTGAGCCATGTCATCAATCTGGGCTCTCAGCGTAATTCCCAGCTTGGAATAAGCGATAGCGGAAGATGTGGTTACAGGAAGGGCCAGAGGATATGCCTCCTGAACTGCCTTCAGTAAATTCTCATCCATAGGCTTCTCTTCTGCGGTATCACCCTTATAATTTCGCTTACAGATCTCTTCCAGAAGCTGAACTCTTGCATAAGCATCATCTCGACTGACGCCGCAAGCCACAACGCCGTGATACTTCATCAGCACCACATGAGCACCTGCCTCCATGGTGCGAAGCACTGCATTCGTTAACTTCTTCTGACCGGGAAGACCATAATCTGCAACCAATACACCACCCAGTCGCTCCTTCTCTTCCTCTGTGATATCAAGGTTCTCAAATCCTGCAGCACCCAGTGCGGATGCATACACCTGATGGGTATGGATTACGAAATTCACTTCCGGGAAAGTACGATATGCTGCCGCATGAACGCCCCTTTCCCCTGAAGGCTTGTGAGGGCCGCGCCACTCGTTGGTCTCAAGATTATAAATGGCATGATCCTCATCCTTCGTCTGATCGTAAGCCAGACCACTGGGCGTAATTAAGAATTCCTTATCACTGATTCGCTCACTGATATTACCCCAGGTTCTTGCAACTAAACCTTCTTCCAAAAGGGTAACACCCATGGCGGTAATATTACTTCTTGCTACCTGTTCGCTGTTCATAAATACCTCCCATCTATTGATTTAATCGTTCAAAATTCTTCTTATTGGACTTATATAACTGCTTAAATACGCTGTAATTCTGATCATATACTGCCTTGTTCTCAGCGTTTGGAATATATCGATTCTGTACCGGTACCAGTTTCTTACTGTCGGATACGCTGTTCACCTCTCCGCATCCCACCGCTACCAAAAGGGCTGCACCAACTGCACCCACATCCTTGGTATATTCCACAGTTTCAATGGCGCGGCCTGTAATGTCTGCAAGAATCTGGCTGGTCACCTTGGACAACGCACCACCGCCTACGAATCGAATGGTATCTGCGGTAGTAATCTTGCTATCCTGGCACTCAAGCATCCATCTTAAGTGATAGCAAATGCCCTCGATAACGGCACGAAGCATTTCTTTCTTATGAGTTCCAATCTTAATATTAAAGAACATTCCCGCTGCCTTGGGATCCTCAAACGGACATCGATTACCATGAAGCCACGGTGTGAAAATAACACCGTTTGATCCGGGAGGCGCCTCACTAATTACATCAGACATGTAGTCGTATAGGCTGATATACTCCGTCTCCACGGACTCAGCTACGTCGGTTTTACCAAGGTAGATATTGATCTCATCAAGGACCAAATGTTCCTTCACCCATTCAAAGCATTTCCCGGCAGTCTCCATCTCGGCAAAGTAATTGTATTTACCCTTCTCGGCGCCGATGATTCCTGCAATCATAGCCACAATATCTACCTTCTGACTATCGATTACAGTCTCTACCCAACCGGAAGTGCCCCAGTAAATATGGGTATCATTCAGAGCGGTACTTCCTGCACCAACTCCAATCAGTGTGGCATCGCCGCCACCGCCATAAACCGAAATGCCACTTCTAAGACCTAACTCAGAAGCTGCCTTCTCACTGAGAAGACCTGCCACTTCCGTACATTCCACAATGCGGGGCATATGGTCATAGTTCACGCCATACATTCTGCAGAGAGCCTTGCTCCAGCCTTCTCTTCCCTTTCTGGAATCATACAGAAATGTGGAGTAAGCACTGTCCGGTGTCATTACAAATTCTCCGGTCATGCGGCAGATTAAATATTCCTTCACATCCAGCCACTTATATACCTTGCTGTAAATCTCCGGTTCATTCTTCTGTACCCATTTATACTTCCATAAGGGATCCTTCACAGATGTAGATGCGGCACAGGTCAGTCTCAGGCTCTTTAACAGTTTACATACATTGACTCCGGAAATGGTAAGTCCGTGACCTTCCGTCTCCTTCATCTCCTTAAGTGCTCTCTGGTCCATGTAGCTCATGGGTCTGCGAAGAGCGTTACCCTCCTTGTCTACAAGCACCAAGCCCTGCATCTGGGAACAGAACGAAATTCCTACAATGTCTTCCGGATTCACCCGGTTCTTCTCCATAATCCGATGGGTACTTGTGCACATGGCACTCCACCACTCTTCCGTATCCTGCTCGGCACCGCCGTTCTCCAGAATATACAGATTATAGATGGCATACTGGCCGTCAATAATCCGGATACCTCCGTCGATCTGAATCAAACAGGATTTCAGTCCCGTGGTTCCGATATCGTATGCAATCACATACTTCATTTTGCCCTCCCTCACCGAGCACCTGCATTACACGCCGATTGCCCGTTCTATAAATTCACAAAATGCATTGGTTAGTTCGGTTGTATCATTAAGAAGTTCTTCTCCACAGAAGATTCTCATTCGTTCACGATAATATTCACAGCTAAAGGAAAACTGTAACATCATCAATATACTATCGAAGATAAAGGCGAATAGTCTAGGGTCTCCCTGATAAGTTACCTTCCCTTCATCCTGTGCCTTCTTCATTAAT
>JAZLHG010000314.1:0-5162 GCA_045616705.1 Lachnospiraceae bacterium
ACACCGGTACAGTACCGCCTGATTGAAGCGCTGATGAAGCTCTGCAAGGATGTACATGTAACAATTCTACTGGATACCATCACGGATTCAGAGGTGCCCTACGATGAGCAGGAACTGTTCTATTTATCCAGGAAGACGGTAAAGGAACTGAAGCATATTGCTGAAGTGAATCAGGTGGAGATTCTTCCGGATGCGGTAATTCGTGACGCGGTGCCTTATCGCTATAGACTTAGTGAGCACGGTGTCCCTAAAATGCTTGTGCACCTTGAGAAGAATCTGTTTCGGGAGAATGAAGAGGTTTATGGGGGAAATCATCATCAAGAAGATGTCCATGGAGCAGAAGATCACTTAACAGGCGGCGATGAAATTACCCTGTTCCAAGCACGTGATGCCCTGGATGAGATTCGATATGTGGCCATTACTATGGAGAGGCTTGTACGTGAAAAGGGCTATCACTATAAGGACATGGCTATTGTTACAGGGGACCTGGATACTTATACCGGTGCCTGCAAGAGAGTGCTCTCTCAGTATCATATTCCGCATTTTGTTGATAAGACGCAACCCATACTGTTAAATCCCTTTATTGAATATATTCGCTCTATTATGAAGATTCTCACAGAGAATTATTCCTATGAGGGCATATTTGGCTATTTAAGGTCCTATCTGACGGGAATCTCCAGGGAAGATATTGATTTGTTGGAGAATTACTGTATTGCCTGCGGCATTCGGGGCAAGTCCCAATGGAACCGCAAATTTATCCGAATTCCCAAGTCTATGGAGGCTGATGCCATTAATCATATTGAGGATTTGCGTCAGCAGGTGATGAAGCCCTTTGCACATTTTCAGAATATGAAAACGGTAGGAGATTACTGTACTGCTCTATATCATCTGGTTGTAGAAGAGGAAGTGGGACGTAAACTTCATGACTTGCAGGTTCAGTTCGAGAAGCAGGGTGATAGCTTACATGCCAAGGAATATGAGCAGATATACAGAGAGATTATGAATCTGTTAGATAAACTGGTAGAACTTCTTGGCGATGAGGAAATGCCCTTAGATGAGTTCTATGAGCTTTTGGATGCCGGATTTGCAGAACTTCGAATCGGTATTATTCCCGGTATTACAGATTATGTGCAGATCGGAGACCTTACAAGATCCAGATTCAGAGATATTAAAGCGCTATTCTTCGTAGGCGTGAATGATGGTGTTGTCCCAAGGGAAAATAGTGGTGGAGGCATTATATCCGATATCGATCGTGAATTTATTGCCGCATCCGGCATTTCGGTGGAACTGGCACCCTCTGCCAGAATGAGTGCCTATACCCAGAGATTATATTTGTACATGGTTATGACTAAGCCAACGGAGCGTTTGTATCTATCCTGTGCAAGAGTATCCTCTGACGGTAAGGCGATCAATCCTTCTTACCTTCTGGGTAAAATCAAAGAGCTGTATCCACAGCTACAGGTCAAGGCTTATGAGCAGCTTGGCATGATGGACCGCGTATATACAGATGAGACCGGATTTGATGAATTGGCCATGGGAATGCAGGCGTATCTGACCACTTCTGAGAGCGAAGCGGGCTTGGAATACAATCGTCTCTATCGTTACTACGCACAGTCAGAGGAATATCGGACAAGGCTGAAAAACCTTGTAAATTCGGCATTTTCCGTAGGAATATTACAATCGACCGATTCGGTCAACAAGGCGATAGCACGTGTTATTTATGGCCAGACCATAGAAGGAGGCGTAACCAGACTGGAGGCATTTGCCCAGTGTGCGTACAGACACTTTTTAAGTTATGGTCTTCACCTTCAGGAGAGAGAAACCTTTGCATTTGAGAGTAAGGACATGGGATCTGTGTTCCATGATTCATTAAATACATATTGTCAGTTACTGAATGAACGTAAGCTGACCTGGTTTGATATTACGGATGAACAGGCAGAAGAGTTGATTCTCAGTGCGGTAGATGCCAACGTGACCAAATACGATGCGGTATATGAGTCCATGCGTTCAGAACGTTATATTGAACGAATTAAGCGTATTATGAGCAGAACCGTACAGGTGCTTAAATATCATGTTCAGGCCGGTGACTTTATCCCGACGGGATTTGAGGTGGATTTCTCTACGGATCCCACACTGGAGTCTATTCATTATAAGCTGCCTGAGGGACAGAGGCTCAATCTGTATGGGCGTATTGACCGTATTGACCTTAATGAGGATGATAACAGAATCTATGTGAAGATTATTGACTATAAGTCAGGTAGTAAGTCCTTTGATTTGGCATCTGTATATCGTGGCGAGCAGTTACAGCTGGTGGTATACCTGAATGTAGCCATGGAGATGCAGAAGAATTTGAATCCCGACAAAGAAATTGTTCCTGCCGGTATACTCTATTATGCTCTTAAGGATCCCATTATTGAGGTGAATGAAGAGACTACGGACGAACAACTGCAAAAGGAGATTCTATCGAAACTTGCCATGAACGGTCTTGTAAACAGTCAGGACGAAGTGATTCATAAGATGGATCGCGACATGGAATCGAAGTCGCTCATTATTCCTGTAGGTACCACGAAGAATGGATACTCGGCAGCATCTTCCATTGCATCTACAGAAGAGTTCGAAATAATCTCTGCCTATGTGAATCAGACCATAAGAAATATGGGAAGTAGCATATTGGATGGCAAAATAACGCCCGTAATCAAAGGATGTGAATACTGCCAGTATACGGCCGTCTGTCCTAAGGAATACAGGCATTTGTCGGAACCTGAGGAGAAACTGAAGTCGGAAGAAATTCTTAGTAAGATGTCTGAGGCAGTGAAAGGAGGAGAGGCTTAAATGGAATATACCGTTAATCAAAGACGAGCGATAGATGAACATGGAAGCAACCTCTTAGTATCGGCCGCAGCAGGTTCAGGCAAGACTGCAGTTTTGGTAGAGCGTATTATTCAGGAGATTCTCCGTACAGACGACCCGATTGACATTGACCGTATTCTTGTCATGACTTTTACGAAGGCAGCAGCGTCAGAAATGCGAGAACGAATTCTCACTGCAATTAACAGAGAACTTAAGAACCGTAAAGGTGACAGGCATTTGCTGAAACAGGCAACACTTGTTCATAATGCCCAGATTTCCACCATCCATGGGTTCTGCCTGAATGTGATTCGTAACCATTTCCATGTAATTGGATTGTCTCCGGATTTCAGAGCGCTTGAAGAGGCGGAAGCTGAAATGCTGAAGCGGGAGGCACTGCAGGAGATTCTGGAAGAATGCTATGAGGAATCTTCAGAGGCGTTTATTGATCTGACGGAGCATTTGGCTTATGGGCGAGATGATAAGAATCTGGAGGATCAGATTCTGAATTTATATAAGTATGTGATCAGTCAGGTTGACCCGAAGCAGTGGCTTCAGGATAGCATATCGGTCTATCGGGATATTACAGTGGAGAATTTCTGTGATTCTCCCTTAGTTCAGTATTTCGTGGAATATTGTAATGAGTGCCTATTCGAAGCCTGTGAATCGGAACTTAGAGCCCTTGAGATTGCACAGGAAGATATGGGTCCTTTTATGTATGTTAAGGCTCTGAAGTCGGATATTGCTCAATTTGAGGACCTACTTACTATTAAGAATTATGATGATTTGGTTGCCGGTCTTAACGGGTTTAGCCCGGAACGTCTGGGTTCCTGCAGGGATAAGAGCAAGTATGATGAAGAGAAGCAGATCCTTGTAAAGGAAATCAGGGACTCTGCAAAGGGCGTGATCAAGGAACTGCTGGGGCATGTTCTGGGAAGCAAGAGCTATATTGTGGATGTGTGCCATAGCATGGTGCCGGATATAGAACAACTCAGTATAATAACATGTGCTTTTATTGATAGATTCAACCAGAAGAAGCGAAAAAGAAATGCCATTGACTTCAATGATATGGAGCATATGTGCCTTGAGATCTTAAATACTGCACCTGCTGTAGCACAGGAATACAGGGAATTCTACAGAGAAATCTATGTGGATGAGTATCAGGATTCCAATCTGGTGCAGGAACAGCTTGTAAATGCCATTTCCAATCAAAATGTGTTTATGGTGGGAGATGTAAAGCAGAGTATCTATGGGTTCAGAAATGCCAGACCGGATTTGTTCTTAGAGAAGTATGATGCCTATGCGGAAGGTGTTGGTGGCGGACGAATTGATTTGCACGATAATTTCAGAAGTAGACCCCAAGTGGTAGATTCCGTGAATGAGGTATTCCATCAGATTATGAAGAAGAGTCTGGGTGGAATCGAATACGATTATGCTGCAGAATTGAAATTTGGTGCAACCTGTTATGGAGAAAGTGATGAATCCCTGGCAAATCCCGCATACCGAACAGAACTGATTCTATGTCAGAATGATTCGGATGTGGAGAAGACAGAAATGGATGCCCTGGTAATTGCAGGTAAGATTCATGACCTTATGAAGCAGGGGCTTATGGTATACGATAAGCGACAGGCGGAAAATGGTGGTATGAGGCCATTAAGATATTCTGATATTGCAATCCTTTTGATGGTTACCAAAGGCTTCGATGAGGTCTATGTACGTATCCTTGACGAACAGGGAATTCCGGCCCATGCAGAGAGCTCTACCGGATATTTCTCATCAACGGAGATTAGCGCACTGGTATCCTATTTGAAGGTCATCGACAATCCTTATCAGGATATTCCGCTGGCAGCAGCGCTGAAATCTCCGCTTGGAGGATTCACTAACGAAGAACTGGCAGAACTATCCGGAGTAAAACGCAAAAAGCCTTTATTTACAAGGCTTCAAGACGTTTCGACCAATATGGTCAACGATGTAAATACAAGTGTTATTAAAAAGGCGAAAGCCTTTTATGAGCAGATGAATCACTATCGGGATCAGGCGATGTATACCTCGGTATATGATTTACTACGGGAGATTATAGATGGCCCTTATGGTCAGGAAATTATGGCTATGCCCAGTGGCCCCAAACGATTTGCAAATTTGAATTTGCTGTTAGATCGGGCAGTGTCTTTTGGCAAAACCAGTTATAAAGGTTTATTCCAGTTTGTGAGATACCTAGAGTATTCCGAGAAACATGAAATCGACTACGGTGGAGCCAGTCTTTTGAATGAAAATGATGATACCGTTCGTATTATGAGTATTCATAAGAGTAAAGG
>JAZLHG010000315.1:0-1954 GCA_045616705.1 Lachnospiraceae bacterium
CAAGATCAAACAAGAAATCAGAGCCGGACATTACGACAAACTGTTTCGGGATATTTATGCTGATGCAGCGCTGGTGGAAGGTGAGAAGAGGCGTTATGTGGAAGCCATTGAGAAGTTTGAGGATTTATATGGTGTGAAATCGGTAGAAATCTACAGTGCGCCGGGTAGAAGTGAAGTTGGCGGTAATCATACCGATCATCAGCATGGTCAGGTCTTAGCGGCAGGTCTGAACTTGGATATTATCGCAGTGGTTGCACCTTGTGAGCAGACCATTAAGGTTGTATCGGATTCCTACGATATTAAGCCGGTTGATGTTGCGGATCTTCAGATTAAGAAGGATGAAGAGGGCACCAGCGAAGCGTTGATTCGAGGTGTGGCTGCCAAGATGGAAGCGGATGGTTATCAGATTGGAGGATTCCAGGCTTATATGACCAGTAACGTACTGGTGGGATCCGGAATGTCCTCTTCTGCTGCGTTTGAAGTTGTTGTAGGAACTGTTTTGTCAGGTCTCTATAACGACATGTCAGTAAGCCCTGTCTATATCGCTCAGGCAAGCCAGTATGCGGAGAATGTTTATTTTGGCAAACCCTGTGGTCTGATGGATCAGATGGCATCTTCGGTTGGAAGCCTCGTTAACATTGATTTCAAGGATACAACCAATCCGGTCATTCATAAGGTTGAAATTGATTTCGATAAGTTCGATCATAGCCTATGTATTGTAGATACAAAGGGAAGTCATGCGGATCTTACACCGGAGTATGCAGCGATTCCTTCAGAACTTAAGAAGGTATGTAATTTCTTCGGATGTGACTACTTAAGAGAGGTAGATGAAGAACGATTCTATCAGGAAGTTGGTAAGGTACGTCAGGTTGCGGGAGACCGAGGAGTCCTTCGTGCAATTCATGTGTTCAATGACAATAAGCGTGTATCCGGACAGGTTCAGGCGCTGGAGTGCGGTGATTTCGACACCTTTAAAGAACTGATTATTGAGTCAGGAAGAAGTTCTTACCAGTATCTGCAGAATGTGTATGCTACAGTATGTCCTTCGGAACAAGGACTGTCTCTTGCGCTTGCACTTAGTGAAGAATATCTGCAGGGTAAGGGCGCATGGAGAGTGCACGGCGGTGGATTTGCCGGAACGATTCAGGCATTCGTTCCCAATGATCTGGTAGATGGTTATCGAAATCTGATGGATAGATGCTTCGGTGAAGGAAGCTGTCATGTTCTTAAGGTTCGTAAATACGGTGGAATGAAAGTTTTATAGGAGGATAACAATGAAGATTTTAGTACTCGGTGGTGCAGGATATATTGGAAGCCATACCGCTTATGCGCTGATTGAAGCAGGAGAAGAGGTTGTAATTATTGATAATCTGCTTACGGGATATGAGCAGGCTGTTCATCCCAAGGCAACCTTTTACAAAGGCGATATCAGAGATCGCGCATTTCTGGATGAGGTCCTTAATAAGGAAAAGGACATTGATGCAGTCATTCATTTTGCTGCATGTTCTCTTGTGGGAGAGAGCATGCAGGATCCCTTGAAATATTACAATAACAATATGTACGGAACTATGGTGCTTCTGGGAGCACTTGTTGAACATGGAATTGATAAGGTTGTATTCTCATCAACAGCTGCTACTTATGGAGAGCCGGAGAATCTTCCGATTCTGGAAGATGACAGGACATTCCCTACGAATACATACGGAGAGACCAAACTGTCTATGGAGAAGATGTTTAAGTGGGTTGGCAAGGCTCATGGTCTGAGATACGTGTCTCTTCGTTATTTTAACGCCTGCGGCGCACATGTAAGCGGTATGATCGGTGAGGCGCACAATCCGGAGAGCCATTTGATTCCGTTAATCCTTCAGGTTCCCAATAAGCAGAGGGATCATATCAGTATCTTCGGTGATGACTATCCCACTAAGGATGGCACCTGCGTAAGAGACTATATTCATGT
>JAZLHG010000316.1:0-4007 GCA_045616705.1 Lachnospiraceae bacterium
TATGGTCTTCTGTATATGACGAAGGAAATGCTTAAGTGTAACGGTGTTGATATCGCTGCTAAGACTGTTGCAGTATCCGGTTCCGGTAACGTTGCAATTTATGCTTGCCAGAAGGCAATTCAGATGGGTGCTAAGCCTGTAACTGTTTCAGATTCTACCGGTTGGATCTATGATCCCGAAGGAATCGATGTTGCACTTCTTCAGGAAGTTAAGGAAGTTAAGCGTGCACGTCTTACTGAGTATGCTGCAGCTAGACCTTCAGCACAGTATCATGACAAGGCTGCTGAGGGTACAAATCAGTGGGAAGTAAAGGTTGATATCGCTCTTCCTTGTGCAACTCAGAACGAGCTGAACTTAGAAGATGCTAAGAAGCTTGTTGCAAATGGCTGTATCGCAGTTTGCGAAGGTGCTAATATGCCTTCTACTCCTGATGCAGTTGAATATATGCAGGCTAACAAAGTTTACTTTGTACCCGGTAAGGCTGCTAATGCAGGTGGTGTTGCTACATCAGCACTTGAGATGAGCCAGAACTCCGAGAGACTGTCCTGGACATTTGAAGAAGTTGATAAGAAGCTCGAAGATATCATGGTTAATATCTTCCATAACCTTGATGATGCTGCTAAGAAATATGGCAAGGATGGCGACTATGTTGCAGGTGCAAATATTGCCGGCTTCTTAAAGGTTGCAGATGCAATGAATGCACAGGGTATTGTATAATTAAATACAAAGTTGATTGCAAATAAATATTGCGATAAGATAACAAAGGCACCGTTATAATAGGTGCCTTTGGTTTTGTAAATATGAAAGGAGATTATCATGACGACAAAAGAAGAAATTTTCCGAATGATTGAGGAAGAAGGAGTGGAATTCATCAGACTTCAGTTTTCAGATGTTTTTGGAAGACTGAAAAACATTGCGGTTACACCTGGTCAGATGGTAAAAGTTCTTAATAATAGATATTCTTTTGCCGGTTCTGCCGCTTTCGGTGATCGATATCGTTATGATCATAAATTGTATTTATATCCCGATTTGGATACCTTTATGATCTTACCTTGGAGACCCCAGCAGGGGAAAGTAGCCAAGATTGTTTGCGACATTTGTGAACAGGATGGTACTCCTTTTGAAATGTGTTCCAGAAATATTCTTAAAAATGTATTAAATGAAGTTCATGAAAGGGGATATCGTGTACTGGTTGATCCGGAATGTGAATTCTATTTGTTCCATACAGATGAGAATGGACTTCCTACAACAACCGCTCATGAAATTGGCGGATATCTTGATGTTGGCCCTGTAGATTTCGGTGAGAATGCCAGAAGAGATATCGTACTTATGCTGGAAGAAATGGGATTTGAAATTGAATCATCTCATCACGAGCATGGTGCAGCGCAGCATGAAATTGATTTTGCCGAAGATGAAGCTCTTAGAATGGCCGATTCTATTCAGACCTTTAAATTTGCGGTACGTTCTATTGCTAAGAGATTCGGACTGTATGCTACTTTTATGCCGAAGCCCAAGACAGATGCACCGGGTTCAGGAATGCATGTAAAACTTACATTATTAAAAGATGGTAATAATATGTTCCGTACAGAAGATGGTCAGGTATCCGATGAAGCATACTATTTTACCGCAGGTGTAATGAAACATGCCAAAGCACTTGCTGCAATTGCCAACCCTACAGTAAATTCTTATAAGCGTTTATTGGGTGGATTTGAAGCTCCCAATAGAATTACTTGGTCTTATGGCAGTGAGACTTCTATGATTAATATTGAGAATGATTTGGAAGATACGAAGATTGAACTGCGTTTCCCTGATGGTTCTTCCAATCCATATTTACTGCTTGCAAGCTGTATTCGGGCAGGTCTTGATGGTATCGATCATAAAGAAAATGCAGGAAAGTGTGAAACGGATTACAATCAGGCAGAGTGCTTACCTGAGAACTTAAAGGATGCAATTTGCTGTTTGAATGATGATCAGGTTATTGTTGATGTTCTTGGTGAAGAGTTTACAAGAATATTCAGTCAGATTAAGAATGGTGAGTGGCGTGATTATATGACTGAGGTATCAGATTGGGAATTAAATAGATATTTAACCAGAATTTAAGGAGGACTCCGAATGGGCAGTATATTGGTTGTAACGCCCAAATCGGAAGATGCCAATCGAATCGCTAATATGATTCGTCAAGGTGGAGTCTATACGCAGGTGAATGTCTGTTTAAACGGTAATGAAGTGCTTCGAAAAGTACATGATCAGGATGTGGGTCTTGTGGTTTGTACCAAACGACTTACGGATATGGGATATGAAGAATTATCTACCTACTTACCGGCTCATGTGAACATGCTCTTAGTTACCAAAGACGCTGGATTGCTTCCTTTCTCCAGTAACATTGTACATTTGCTTCTTCCGTTCCGTGCGGAAGAACTGATGAGTACAATCAGAATGCTTCTACCGGATGTATTTGTTAAGCCTAAGAAGCGCATGAAATCAGAAGAAGAAATGAAACTGATTAGTCAGGCGAAACAAATTCTGATGGAGAGAAATAATATGTCTGAACCTGATGCATTTCGGTATATTCAGAAAAATAGTATGGATTCGGGACGTACTATGAAGGAAAGCGCCGAGATGATAATTGCTCTCAACAGTGGCTAATTTCGTTTGGATGTTATTTTACTTTTGTTTGTTGTGTGATTTTATGATATGATAGGTGACGGTTATGGATATTAAATTTACAAAAATGCATGGTTGTGGTAATGACTATGTGTATATTAACGGGATGACAGAATCCTTTGAGGGCATTGATAAGCCTTCATTTGTACAAAAAGTCAGTGACAGACACTTTGGAATCGGGTCGGATGGTGTTATTTTTATTAATGCTTCCGATATTGCTGATTTTGAAATGGAGATGTGGAATGCTGACGGAACCAGAGCAGAAATGTGTGGAAATGGTATTCGCTCTGTGGCAAAATATGTTTATGATAAAGGTCTTACCAAGCAGGAGAAGTTAACGATTGAGAGTATGGGTAAGATTAAGCCCATTACGATTTTCCCCGAAGGGGGTGCTGCCAAGTCTATTCGCGTAGATATGGGAACACCGGAATTGAAGGCGGAATTGGTGCCTGTTATTAGTAATCAGGAGCAGGTGGTGGATGAGCCGATTACCGTTGATGGTAAGGAATACAGAATTACGTGTGTATCCATGGGGAATCCTCATGCTGTAACCTTTATTGATCCTGAAGAAATTGATATCCTTCATATAGGACCTCTTTTCGAGAATCATCAGAATTTCCCGAGAAGAATCAATACGGAATTTGTTAAGATTGTAAATCGCAACAATGTTAACATGCGTGTGTGGGAGAGAGGTACAGGTGAGACTCTTGCATGCGGAACAGGCTGCTGCGCAACTGCTGTGGCTTGTATTTTGAATGGTTTTACTGACAATATTGTAACTGTCCATGTTAAAGGCGGTGATATTGTTGTAGAATGGAATCAGGAAGACGGACATATTTATATGACCGGTCCTGCCGAAATTGTATTTGAAGGTGTAATCACCTATTAAGAGAGAGAGGATTTATTATGTCTAATTGTGCAATTGTAGGAATTAACTGGGGAGATGAAGGCAAAGGCCGTATGGTAGATCTCCTTACTGAGAGCTGCGATTTCGTTGTTCGTTATCAGGGTGGCGGTAATGCCGGTCATACTGTAATTAATGAATATGGTAAGTTCGCACTTCATCTGTTGCCCTCCGGTATTTTTCGTCCCGGTGTAGTAAATATCCTTGGCAATGGCGTTGCTTTTGACATGGAGAATTTATGGAATGAAATGCAGGGTGTAATTGAGCAGGGAGTTAGCATTAATCCTGACAAGCTCAGAATCAGTGACAGAGCATCGTTAGTTCTTCCTTGGCACAGAGATTTAGACGGTCTTGAGGAAGCCAGACTGAAGGATAAGAAGTTTGGTTCAACAAGACAGGGTATTGCTCCTTTTTACTCAGATAAATATCAGAAGAAGAC
>JAZLHG010000317.1:0-5809 GCA_045616705.1 Lachnospiraceae bacterium
ATATATGGAAATTTTCTCCCGAATATTTACTGACCACATGAGTCAATACTATATGGAGGAAGGCAATAACCTCTACCTGGTTCTGGGACAGCATATTTATTTATATCATCCCTTAAATGGTGGCACACTTACTGAAGTAACGGGTCAGATTGATGCCACAAATCTGCAAGTAACCCAGATGGAGTCCGGTATTCGCAGTACCTTCCAGACCCAGGTACTGTCTCTTAAGAATCACAATGACAGCCTGACGGCCATTGTGAAATCCTTATCCTTCCCGGATTGCTATATTGTCCAGACCATACCGCAGACCAAGCTCACAAGCCAGTGGAGATTCTTCCTGTTACTCTTCATTATTGTAATTGCTTCCATCATTGCAATCGAGGTATCGGTGGGTATCTCCCTTATGTACTATATCCATAAACCTATCGCCAGAATCCAGGATAAGATTACAAGGACCTCTGCAGGAGATTTCTCAAGGGATCCTTCCATAGAATGGAATCATGAACTGGGCGAAGTTGGAAAAGGAATCAATGATCTATCCGAGAACGTGAAGAAACTGCTTGATACAAGACTGGAAGATGAGAAGCAGAAGCGAGACTTAGAATACCAGATTCTTCAGAGGCAGATTAATCCTCACTTCCTGTATAATACGCTAAATTCCATCAAAATGATGTCTCTGATGCAGGGTGCAACCGGAATCTCTGAAATGACCACTTCCCTTGCCAGCTTATTAAGAAGCATTTCCAAGGGCACCAGTCTACTGGTTCCTATTCGAGAAGAATTATCTCTGATTAATGATTATTTCATCATTCAGAATTATCGATACGGTGGCTTAATTCAATTTGATACCGAAATCGCCGATCCTAAGATTGAGGATGCCATGATTCTGAAATTCACCTTGCAGCCCCTGGTAGAGAATGCTATTTTCCATGGGCTTGAGCCCAAGGGCGGTGTTGGTAATATCTCCATCAGACTGTATCATTCGGAGGACGGCCACATCTATATTGATGTTAAGGATAATGGTGTGGGAATTTCTCCGGAACGTATTGAAGAAATCATGAACAATTCTTCAGACAGCAGTTCCGATAGTTCTTCCAAGCGTAAGTCAGATTTCTTCAAAGAAATCGGCATTAACAACGTTAACAAGCGCCTGCAGTATGAATTTGGCGAGGATTGCGGAATTGTTCCATTTTCCCAGGTGGGAGAATATACGATTATGCGTGTCATTCTTCCCGAAAATGTTGACGAGGTATGTAGCGACAGCAATTCTAAGGAGTAGATATGTACAAGTTACTGATTGTAGACGATGAACCATTAGTACAGGTAGGCATTAAATCCCTGGTTGACTGGAGTCTTCTGGATGTTGAGATCTGCGGCTCCGCAATGAACGGCCAGACGGCCTATGAAATCATCTGTAATGAGCATCCGGATATTGTAATCAGCGATATCAAAATGCCTGTTATGGACGGTCTTCAGCTGCTCAAGAAAACCCGAGAGAACTTCGGAAGCATTACACCTGTGTTCATCATGCTCACAAGTTATGAAGATTTCCATCTGGTGAAGGAAGCTATGGCCAGTCAGGCCTTTCTCTATCTGTTGAAGCTAGAGTTGACCGCAGACAGTCTCAGAGAGCACATCGCCAAGGCCATTTCCTTCATAAAAGAGACCTCTCCTTCCGGAAGCAGCACCCCTACGCAGTCAGCACAGGTCGGTAGTTATTCCTATAAGGAGAAGTTCCTGGTCAGTCTTCTGAACAACCTGTTTGAGAGTAGAGAACAGATGGAACTTCAGGCAGAGGATCTTAACATTGATTTGTCTTATGCAGGCTATGTCTGCTGCTATGGAACCATAAACGGCAACAACATTTCGTCTGCCCTGGATATGTTAGAGAAGTTAATCTCCAAATATTACGATTACTATCTTACGGACCTTGATTATAACCATTTTGCGCTGATTATCTGCTTCCATTCCATTCCGGAAGGGTGTGAATCCGATGGTAACTGCCTGCAGGACCAGATTCAGCAGGATATCTACAAGAATTTAAATATCATCAATAATAGTCTGAAGAACTATATGAATGCCGATATGTTCTGCGGAATCGGGACCTTCGAGACGCTCCCCATCAGCATCTCCAAGTCCTTCCAGTACTCAAGAACTTCCTTCCGTCATGCGGATGAATCTTCTCCTGTCTGCTATATCAACATGCAGGATATTCTTCCCCATGATGTATTTAATATTTCTCTATTTTCCGGGGACTTGACCCGGGCTCTGGAAGAATACTCATCCGAGCTACTGAACCAGACCATTAACAGCCTAATTGATTTACTGTCGGAATATCCGGACCACTATGTACAGGCAGTGGATGCGGCCAGCAACATTCTCTATATGTCCATCTCTCTCTTAAAGGATGGAGAATCTGTCATTGCGGATTTGTTCTCCACCAATCCCGACGGCTATATGTCCCTCTATCGACTGGGTACCGTATCGGAAGTCGTAGGATGGCTTAAGCACTTTGCAACACAGTTATCTCAATTATTTGATGAACGACGTAAGGATTACAAGAATAGAACCGTTATGGATGTGAAAGAATATATTCAAGCGCATATTACCGAGAAATTGTCTCTTAACGAAGTGGCTGCCCAGTTCGGAATCAGTCCCAGTTATCTCAGTCAGTTATTCGGCAAGTATAACGATTCGGGCTTCAGTGAATACATTAATACCTGTAAAGTCAATCGAGCCAAGGAAATGTTGGTAAGCGAAGGATGCAAGGTCTACGAAGTGGCCGATGCCCTTGGCTTCAAAAACGAGTTCTACTTCAGCAAAGTATTTAAGAAAATTGAAGGTGTTTCTCCTTCCGATTACCTTAACAAAATCAATCGCTAACAGATCGTTTCTAAGCTGTCCTATTGTAGTAGAATCCTAACATCGCAGCAGAAACATAACGAAATTAAAGGATACCTATATGAATTGTGAAATGAAATGCCTTAAGGCAGCGCAAGACATCACCCATAAACTTCATGCCTTTGTACCGGTTCCTGATATTGCAGACCGTACGTACTGGACTTCTCTTCCGGAGGGTCTTGTAAGCAGCATCATCTCCCTTGGTGATCAGGCGCTCGCAGAGCCTATTCCGGCAGTATACGCAACAGATTTCATGCTGTTTAAGAGAGAGGGCAACAGAGCTTACTATGAACAGAAGTATTTCCGTAAACGCCACCTCTTAGGGGACTGTGTCATGGCGGAATGCGTTACCGATTCCGGTAAATATCTGGATCGTATTATCGACTTAATCTACAGTATTTGTGAAGAGTCTACCTGGATTCTTCCCGCACATAATTCCTATGTGAGAGACACGCCTCAGATCATCCTTCCGGATGTAACAAGACCTGTCATCGAACTATTTTCCTGCGACACAGGAGCAGGGCTTGCAACCGTAAGACACTTATTAAAGCCCCGCCTGGATCAGGTCTCAGAACTCATCTGCAAACGAATTGAACTTGAGGTAACCGGCCGCATGCTTACACCTTATCTTACGGAACATTTCTGGTGGATGGGTAAGGATGATGAGCCCATGTGCAACTGGACTTCCTGGTGTACCCAGAATGTGCTGATTGCGGCATTCATCTCAGACTCCCCCATCGGCATGTCAAATGGTTCCGCAATTCTCCATAAAGCAGCCGCTTCCTGTGATTATTTCCTAAAAGATTATGGGGAGGACGGATGCTGCGACGAAGGTGCTCAGTATTTCCGGCATGCAGGTCTTACCTTGTACGGTGCGTTGCAGGTCATGAATGCCGTAAGTGACGGCGGATTTGCACATTTATATGAAGATACCCAAATCCGCAATATTGCTGCCTACATCTCCAATATGCATGTAGACGGGCCTTATTATTTCAATTTCGCTGACTGCTCTCCCTTGGCCGGTAGATGTGGGGTAAGAGAATTCCTATATGGACAGGATACTGGCCAGTCCTTCTTAATGGATTTCGCGGCTCTTGACTATCAATATGACTATGAGCAGGGCAATCTCTTTAACAGTGAATCCCAGAGACTCAATCTGTACTACCGCCTGTTAACCGTGCATCACTGCAAGGAGATTCTGGATTATGCTAAGCAGGTAAGTGCCTGTGCGACTCCCCCTGACGTATTCTACGAAAGTGTTGGCATTCTGACTGCAAGAGGATCTGTATTCTCCTTAGCCGTCAAGGTTGGTGACAACGATGACAGCCATAACCATAACGACACCGGCAGTGTCATTCTCTATAAAAATGGGTCCCCGATTCTTGTTGATATCGGTGTTGAGACTTACACGCAAAAGACCTTCTCTCCGGAGAGATATACCATCTGGACCATGCAGTCCGGATACCACAACCTGCCCACCATTAACGGTCTTGATCAAGGTGCAGGAAGCACCTACAGAGCAACGGATGTTCAGTGCATTGACACGCCTAAGACCCGTGGTATCTCCATGAATATTGCTACTGCGTATCCAAATCTTCACGCTCCCTATATCAGGTGCGTTACTTATGACAAAGTGGATGAAGTTATAACCATTGAAGATACAACCGAGAATGATTCCGTAATTCTAAACTTCATCACCTATCATCAGCCCATGGCGATCGGTTCTGACACCATCGAAATCGGAGACGCGGTAATGAACCTTCATGATGCCCAATTTATGGAAGTACAGACTCTCCCTATTACAGATGACCGGCTGAAGACTGCCTGGGACCATGATCTCTATCGAATTCGCCTTATCGGCAGTCATAAATCCTGCATTTCCATTCGGTAATCGGTTCGTAACCGTAGGATTCGTAGCCGACAAATTCATAACCGATAATGAACAACCGATAATGCATCGCAGAAATAAAGAAACCGCCTTCGACACCCAAGCATCAATCCTAGGCTGAAGACGGTTTCTTCCTATTATTTCCTATTCATTCGTATTACTTCACATCACTTCATACTACTTCAATTCATTCAATATAACTTAGTCAACACTGAACAGGATGGAACCGTAAGTAGGGAACGGCCATACATCTGACGGTGTATAAATCTCCATCGCATCACAGGATGCTCTTAAATCATTCATCGCAGGAATAATCACATCACGATAGAAGGTTGCTCTGTTCAGGCCTTCCTCAATGGAATCGGCCTTGGCAATCATCTCTGTCAGCTTCTCAGCACGAATAAACGCCTCATCCTGCAGTGCGGATAATCTCTCAATCAGGGTCAGCTCCATCATACAGGGAAGTTCTCTCTTCGCTCCCTTGCCCTCATTTAAGAATCTGTTAATGGAACATTTCTGGCTGGCAGTGGTGCTCAGTTCCGCAATATATCTGTTCACAGCAGGAAGAATCTGCTTATGAGCCATATTAGACATGGTCAGACCTTCAATATGAAGGAGTTTCGAATAACTGTCTAAGTTAATCTCATAACGGCTCTGCATTTCTGTCTCTGTGAAAATCTTATGTCTGGTAAACAGTTCAATATTCTTAGGCGCCAAGAACGTCTTATAGGCATCTACCGAAGTAGGAAGGTTCAGAAGACCCCTTCTTGCGGCCTCGTCTCTCCACTCCTGAGAATATCCGTCCCCGTTGAAAATAATTCGCTTATGCTCCTTGATGGTGCGCTTAATGAGCGCATTGAGAGTTTCTGTGAAGTTCTCAGCATTCTCAAGTTCATCCGCAAATAAACGTAACTGTTCTGCAACGATTGTGTTCAGAACAATGTTCGGGTCTGAAATAGATTGAGAAGATCCGGGAGATCTGAACTCAAACTTATTACCTGTGAAGGCAAAAGGTGATGT
>JAZLHG010000318.1:0-1037 GCA_045616705.1 Lachnospiraceae bacterium
ACGTAGTTAGGATGACAGTCATTACTTGCAGATAAGAAGAACTTAAACTGATATCCCCAGGGAGTCTGCTTGTAGAGATCAAGCATGGTTACATCAATTGCCTCTAATAACTGCTGAAGGCCATAGTTCTTACCATTGTGCTCGTTCATATACATCGCTAACAGCTCTGTAGGTGCATTGCCTGCACTTTTACCCATTCCGTATAGTGAACCGTCCAGGATTAAATCTCTCTTGGTATCGGATTCCAATACCTCAATACAGTTGGCATAGGCCAACTGAAAATTGTTATGGGCATGATATCCCAGACGGATGCCGGGCTTCAGCAACTGATCTGCCATGGTGAAATAATGAGCAAGCTGCTGCTTATGCAAAAGTCCGTAAGTATCCACAAGAGAAAATGCGTAGGGCTCCAAACAATTGACCAAATCGGTCAGTTCCTTAAATTCCTGATCGTTATAACTGGTAATGGATACTGCCTGGGCGCAAACTTTATAACCTTTGGCCTTTATCTGTCCGCAAAATGCAATAGCTCCATGCATCTTTTCCTTCTTGAAGATGACACGAATACCGTCAAGATAGGATTCTTCCGCAGGCTGTACATGCTCAACACCACAGGTACCGTAATCAATCATTCCCATTACCATGCTCTTCCTACGGTCAAGGGCTCCATAAGTCTTCTGTACGCTACCCGTATCAGGCAGAATACTTCTATCCCAGTCGTAGGTACGTCTGTCATCTAAGAATCCGATCTCAATCATGTCAACTTCCGCCGCTGCAAGGCGCTCGAAAATTGTTACAATATTATTATGTCCAAATTTCCAGTCGTTAATATATCCGCCATCTCTCAATGTGCAGTCCAATAACTGAATATTTCCCATTGTTCACCTCTTAAATATAAGTTAGATCTACCTCTCCGCCTTAAGTATATTCTGAATACCCCTCTTAAAATCCGTCTGCGGAAGCGTTCCGATTACTCGTCTTAAATCGGTAAGATCTGCTGTTAATGTCATAACCTGGCCTTCCGGATAAGGAAGGTC
>JAZLHG010000319.1:0-2668 GCA_045616705.1 Lachnospiraceae bacterium
CGGTTACCGTTCAGGATGTTGTGAATACAATCAATGGTAATAAGAAACTGAATGCAGAGTTTAAGGAACTGGCAGTTGATTTCGTCAACAAGATGTATGCTTATTATGGCAATGACTTAGAATTGAGACTGTTCAATATAAACATGCAGGATGCAGAAGTGATTGCTCAGGATCCCGGAGAAATCGGATTATTGGGATCTGTTGTTGCCAAGTATAATTATGAGGATAACACCTTTATTATTCCGGAAGGAACCGATTATTCAGACTTGTTCTTCAAGTTGGTATTAAGACATGAACTGGGTCATGCATTAAACAGTTACGTAAGAGAGCGTAAGGATGGAATGATTAAGGTCCTTTACTGTGTGGTTGGATCCGGCAAGATTACCAATGAGACCATGAACGTGGTGCTTACCACACAGCCTTTTCTGGAGGAATATCCGGACGAACTGAAGCAGAATATGGGATACGGTATGTCTACCAATGTATACAGAATTATCCTTGATGTGTGTGAATATCAGGTTGTTGACGGAACACGTCGTGATATTGAAGGGTTAAAAGAGAAATTGAGTGGATGTCTTCCTGCAGGTGCTACCGTTGAGGAATTCTTAATGCTCTATGATGAGTTCAGTAACAGTAAGCCTTCTAAAGGATACCAGATGCCTGTGGAGGATTTGAGAGAGTTCTATACAATTCTAACTCAAATGTACATTCGTAAGCATGTTACTGCTGGTATGAGCGCAAGCCAGATCGATCAGGTGAAGGAGCAGATGGAGACCATCCTTTATACCGGGTTTGAGCGTCCCGGTGCATCCGGTTATGACATAATTGACATAGAATTTGATAAAATGAAATAAATTTGGGAAAGAAACTTGACTTAAATGCTTTAAAGTGGTAAAGTGCATATACCGTCTGTTTATGGAGGATACGATTATGGAAAAAGAGTTAAAACAGTTAATGGGTTACAGACCTTCAATTAGAGTGCTTGATGCTACGCTTAGAGATGGTGGTCTGGTTAATGAATTTAGATTCGAGGATTCTTTTGTGAAGGCAGTTTATGAAGTTAATAAGGCTGCCGGCGTTGATTATATGGAATTTGGATACCGCGCATCCAAGAAGATTTTTAATGAAGCCGATTTCGGACCTTGGAAGTTCTCATCCGATGATGCGATTAGGAAGATTGTTGGAGACAATACTGATGGTCCCAAGATTTCTATTATGTGTGATGTAGGACGTTGTGATTTTAAGAATGACGTGGTAGATAAGGCGGATTCACCGGTAGATTTGATTCGTGTAGCATGCTATATCCATCAGATTCCTGCAGCAGTTGAAATGGTTCAGTATTTCAAGGAAAAGGGATATGAAGTGTCTACCAACATTATGGCAATTTCCAATGCGCAGGAGTCAGATCTTAAGCAGGCTCTGGCAATGATTGGTGAATCTGATACGGACATTATTTATATTGTTGACAGCTACGGTTCTCTTTATCCTGAAGAGACAGCGCGTGTGGTTGATATTTACAGGGAAGCAGCAGCGAAGCACAATAAGGAACTGGGTATTCATGCTCACAACAATCAGCAGCTTGCATTTGCCAATACAATTGAGTGTGTAGGTGATGGCGTTAACTATTTAGATGCTACTTACAATTCACTGGGTCGCGGTGCGGGCAACTGCGCTATGGAACTTCTTCTTGGATTTCTGAAGAATCCCAAGTATCACGAGTATGAGGCATACAAGTTTGTACAGAATCATATTGTTCCGCTTAAGGAGTCCGGATTGGTATGGGGTTATGATCTTCAGTATGCAATTACCGGTCTTATGGATCAGCATCCCAGAACAGCTATTGCGTTTACCAATGCAGAACGTAAGGATTATGCTAAGTTCTATCAGGAGATTCTGTACGTCGACTAATCGGTATTGAAGTATTAGCCTGCAACTGGGAAATCAGCTTAGTTGATAGGAATAGGAGGGCTGAAATGGTCTTACAAATTATAGCAGCGGTTATTTCCAGAAAAGGACATAAGACAGCTGCCTGGGTGCTATATTGGATTGCCTTCGGATTTGGTATTCTGTCTATGATGTCGGCATATGGAAATCTGAAACATGCAAGACTTGCTTATGGGTATAGCGGCGGCAACGGAGCATTGGGCTTCAGCATTATATTAACCCTTATAGCAGATGTGGTTTTCTTCCTTATTATCTATAACGCGGATGATGCTAGCGGAGGGAAGAGAGAAGGCAAGCCTCGCGAATATACGCTGAAAACAGTTGAGGAACTGGTGGACACCTATCATAAAAAGGAGCAGTTTGCTTATTTTGGATCGGATGATCCGAATGTACTGGTTGGTTCTTTAAACGAGGTAGCAAGGTATTTAGGTGGATACTGTGATAACAGCTTGCATGGCGCCGGTTTACTGGTAGATAATTACGTATTTATTTATGAGTATTTACGGAACAATCCACAGGATGAAGCCGGAGCAGGTCAGGCTCTGCAGAGAGAGTACAATCAGGGGCTGGAAGATGTCTATGTGAGAAGGCTTGTATCCTGTGTGAAGAGTCGTTGTTTTCAGTAAACTGGGGAGTAAAATATTTGTTAACAAATCAGGACTTTTTGTTTCCTAAAAGGGAGATGAGGAGTTCTTTTTTGTTGTCAAATGAGGTCGCATATAGT
>JAZLHG010000320.1:0-3477 GCA_045616705.1 Lachnospiraceae bacterium
AGAAAGGATGCAGTTGTGTTGAATGCAGCAGGTGCTCTTGTTGTAGGCGATAAGGCAGCTGATTTTGCCGAAGGCGTTGCAAAGGTACGTGAGATTATCGATAGCGGTGCAGCTCTTAAGAAGTTAGAGGAACTGATTAAACTGTCCAATTCCTTCTAGACTGTCGATATAAATATAGCGACAGCTGTATGGCCGGATGAGAATGGCTATACAGAGAATTTGTAATAAGTTGAAATTGGAGTACCTGATGAAGTTTCTGGATGCGCTGATTCAAGCCAAGAATGATAAGAAGAATATTGTAATCCCTGACATCAAATGCTTCTCCCCCAAGGAGGGGGATTTGATGCGGGGTAGAAATCCTGTGGAATATGCTAAGACATTAGTAGAGGCAGGGGCTCCGGTTCTATCGGTGGTAACGGAAGAACAGGAGTTTAGAGGGTCTCTACGGATGCTTCGGGAGATTGCGGATGCTGTGGATGTTCCCATTCTCCGTAAGGATTTTATCCATACCAGACGAGAACTGATTGAGACCAAGGAGGCTGGTGCTTCTGCCATTCTCTTAATGTGTTCCTGTCTTGAGAAGGAAGAATTGACAAGGCTGTATCATGAAGCCCAGGAACTGGGGCTGGATCCCTTTGTGGAGACCCATGTGAAGGAAGATTTCGAGCTGGTGAATGAGCTTGGTGCAGCTCTTGTGGGAATTAATAACAGGGATATCCTGGTGCTTGAGCGAGACGATGGAGATGTGAGCAATACCTTGTCCCTAGCCGGCCTTGCTCCGAAGAATGCATTCCTAATTACCGAGAGTTCCATTAAGAATCCTTCGGAAGTACGAGCTGCTATTGCAGCCGGCGCTGATGCCGCACTTGTAGGAACTGCGATTCTGAATGCAGAGCACACCGAGAGTTTCTATCGAATGCTGTGTAGAAAGTCGTCTCTTAAGATCTGTGGTCTGATGAATGAAGAAGATATTAAGACCTGTGTAAAACTGGGCGTTGAGCGAATCGGCATGGTAGTAGAATATCCGCTTTCTGTTCCCTGGAATCTTACTGCTGAGCAGGCTGAGGGTCTAAGAACGTATATTCCGGACGGATATACCGCATGCATGGTGACAGGTGGTAGTACGGCAGAGATTATGGATCGGGTTAGAAAGGTCCGTCCTAATATGGTCCAGCTTCATTATAACGAAGATCTAACCCAGGTCAGAGAATTGACGGAACTTCTGCACACTCTGGGAATTGGTGTTATGAAGACCGTTTCCATGTCCAAGGAGTCCTGTCTTCAGCAGTTTGGAACAGAAGATGTAATGGAAGCGGTTCGGCTTCTTAATGATACAGAGGTGGATGAACTCTTGGTTGATCCCAGACACGGCAAGGATGTTGCATCTAAGAATCTGAAGCTTGACGTAGAACTGGCGAGGGCCATTATACAGATGTCCGATAAACCGGTAATCGTGGCAGGTGGTTTGACGGCAGATAATCTTATGCAGGCTATGGAAATGACGTTCTGTACCTATGTGGATATTATGAACGGTTCGGAAGATGCACCCGGGCATAAGAATCCTGATAAAATCAGACAAATCGTGGATTTGTTAAATGGTTAATTGATAGTTGCGAATACGAGGGAATTATGACAAATATCCAGTCTATTACTTATTCTGATGAGGTATATGAAGCACTAAATAACGGAAGAGCGGTGGTTGCCATTGAAACTGCCGGCACTTTTGAAGCTTTCTCCTACCCTGTGAATAAGGAACTTGCGGAGCAGGTAATGGACCGTATTCGTAAGGCAGGTGCTGTTCCTGCTTATATTGCTATTATCGGTGGCGAGATTAAGGTTGGATTGAACCCTGAGGATGTAGAATATCTTGCTTCTAAAAAGGGTCTTATGAAGGCATCCAGAAGGGATATTCCCATGCTTCTTACGAAGAAAAAGGATGCACTTACTGCAGTTGCTGCTGCCATGATGGTTGCTGATCTCACCGGTATTTCTGTGGTTACTGGTGGAGGCATAGGTGGTGTTCATAGAGGAGCTTCTACCAGTTTCGATATTTCTGCAGATCTACAGGAATTTGCCCTTAGTAAGGTAGCTGTAGTCTGTTCCGGGGCCAAGTCCATTCTGGATATTAAACTGACTATGGAATATTTAGAGACTCACAGCGTCAGTATTGTGGGTTATCAGACATTGGAAATGCCTGCATATCTGGAAGTTCACAGCGGATGTAAATTGGACTTCTCTGTGGAATCTCCGGAGGAAGCAGCGAAGAATTTCCTGATGAAGCAGAACCTGGGCCTTCCCGGAGGACTTCTTGTTGTGAACCCGATTGACCCGCAGTATGCCGTAGATTCTGAGAAGATGAAGGCTGCTATTGACAAGGCTGTACAATCTGCAGAAGCAAACGGAATCCAAGGGAAAATCATCACCAAATATATTATGGATATTGTGAAGACTGAGATGGGTGCTGATTCCACTGAGGCTTCGATTCATATGAATATTGACAATGCAGTACTGGCAGCAGAAATTGCATGCAGTATTGCCAAACTATAGTATTGCTTTTTGCAAATCCCTGTGATATGATTCGTTTACACATTTCAACGAGGGCATATCATGGAATTACACATTGCACCACGCAGACCCAAGCCGTGTGCAGAACTGATTCATTTAGAACCCCCACCAACTAAGAAACCAATTGAACGACAATCCCTACTATTGACGGTATTACCATCTCTTACGATGTCTATTCCCATGCTGATGGGATTCTATCTGATGCATCGTGCAAATTCTGAAGCCTCCACCTATGGAACTTATATGAGAATGGGTATTACCACATCAGTAGGCTCTGCTGTTCTTGGAGCGGTGTGGTCTATGGTGAACTACCGTAGAAGGGAAGAAAAGGCTCGCAGGCAGGAGCGTTTGCGGAAGAGAACTTATCGACAATATCTGCGTAATATGGCGCAGCATCTTAAGGAACATATCAATTTACAGGAGAACATCCTAAGGTACACATATCCTGATTTTACAGAATTAATCCACACAGACTCTCATAGCGTTTATACCCTAATGGAAGATGCGACAGACAGAATTTATCTTCGGTTGGGGATTGGCAATCTGCCTTACCGGATTCCGGTGGAAGGAAGTAATAAAACGACATTAACGAAAGATTGCCTCAGCATGGAACTAAATAGGCTGCTGTCGGCGCACAGTTTTTTTAAAAAAGTACCGGTGGGCGTATATCTTACAAAAGGCGATATGTTCTGTATAGCAGGTCCGAGGCTTGTGGGAATAGGCAATATTCTTGCTGCCGTAATCACAAGGTTGGCTCTGACCTATAGCAGTACATCTCTTCGAATGATTCTTCGCATTCAGGATCCGTTTCTCATTAGATCGCTGGACTGGAGTTACCTGCTTCCTCATATTGTGCCCCCTGATTTGGAAGAGGAATATAAATCCAATACCTTTGATGAGCAGGGTAACATG
>JAZLHG010000321.1:0-3404 GCA_045616705.1 Lachnospiraceae bacterium
TCCAGCTTATTCTCCGGAAGAATAACGGACAGATTATCAATACGACCAAGCACCTTAACACCCTTGTAAATGGTACCGCGCTCCACATAATCATCAAGGATTCCGCGAACCACATAACCCCACTGGGGATTTAGGCGAATTCTGTTGATATAAGCTTCTGCCGACTTAGAATAACCTACAAGCAGCACATATTTCAGATTCTTACCACGGCGTCTGATAAAGCGTAGCGCATAACGAATCAGATTACGAATAATGGTCTCTGCAATAATATTCGTTGCACCGAAAATAAAAATCATCTCACGAGAGAAGTGAGGATTATTAATGACATAGAGAACTACAACAAAACCAACCAGTACGATTACATTGGCCTTGATAATATTGAAGAACTCCCTCTTCCTGCCGGATACACGCTTGGAACTGTACAAGTCGAATTCATGGTACAGAATTAGACAAATAGGGACAAGGAAATAGAGCGCCCTGAAATAGGTCTCATTGGACAGACCCATATCGTAATCAAGCAGTCCACTCTTAAATTTTAGGAACCAGGCAAACAGGTACGATAGCACAATGACAGCACCATCGATCACCACATGAAGCCGGTTAAAAATTCGCTGATTATCTTTAATCATAAATTATCCAACCAATCTGCGGACCATATTGATCCAGAGTTCTAACTGTATTCTACAGTAATTCTTCATAAAACGGAAAGAGAATGGGAACTTTCTTCCCTGTACACACATCAAATAACCACGCTTCATACCGGACAGATATTCCCGTCCGTATCCCTTCAGAATAAAGAACAGGGCTTTGATTCCGAAGCCGATTAAGAAGAAGGGCAGATTCAGAATAATCTGCAGGGCAGGCATGTTCTTATAGATGACATACCAGCTGTTTCTTGCCGCAATTCGAACCTTAAAGGAATTATATCTGCTGCCGGTGGTACCGCTTCCCGCATGATATACAATCGCTTTGGGGGTATATTTATTCACATATCCCATGATTCTTGCGCGATATCCCACATCCACATCTTCCAGATAAGTGAAATGGTACTCATCGAAATATCCTATTTGCTCAAATATGCTTCTTCTGTATATGGAAGCCCCGCCACAGGCGGGAAATACATTGCATTCCTTCTCATAACGGGTTTTATTCTTGTTCTTGTCCTTACCTCTTGCAAAAGCCCATCCCAGAGCACAGTATAAATCTCCAGCACCATCCAGCAGTTCCGGGTGATACATCTGCACCATCTTGGAACTTACAGAGAAAATCTTCTCATCGCTGCTGATTGTTCTCTTTAGTTCTTCTACAAAATGAGGATCACATTCCGTATCATTATTGAGAAGAATCAGATACGGTGTCTCTGTTCTCTTAATACCTTCGTTCACAGCTCTGCAGAATCCGAAATTCTGTTCCAGTCTTACCAGTCGAATCTCCGGATAATTCTGCTCAATATAATCCGCACTGTGATCTTCCGAATGATTATCAATCACCAGAATATCGAAATCCTGATCGGTCTGATTCTGAAGGGAACGTAGACATTTCTCTATGAAGGCATCGCCATTGTAATTGGGTATAATGATGGTAACTTCCGCCATCTATTTCCTCCTAAATTCCGCATATGGATCAAACACAACCAGGTAATTCTCTGCCAGGGAAGGCTTATCCTTAAAGGTTATTGCACTCTTTCTCACCATCATACAGTCAAGGGAGAGTCCGTCCACCTTCTGTTGCAGGCTTGCTCTATGCATATATCCGGAGAATCCTCTTCTCAGGCCCTTAAATCTGGGAACAAATCCATTCTCCGTACTGTCATATCCCGCACTTTCAATACGATACATTCTATCATAAATCTTACCGCCAACGGCACCCACTTCATATCTGGACAGATGCCCCGCCAGTTCCGGCAAATAATCCGGCGTTAACGGTTTCAGCTGATCCGCAAGAATCATAATATAATCTTCTTCCATATTCTGAAGCTTCTCGGCGGTAATTTCATCCCACTCCTGCCGATTGAACTGTCTGATCCGAACCTCACCGGGAAGATATTTCACTCTGAAGAACCCAAGATGCTTGGTCATCTCTACGGAAGCAGTAATATTTTTGCGTTTCAAATGATCCTCAATCGCCCGTTTACCGGCTTCATAAGCATAGAGCTTACTGTCGGGATTCTCTGCTGTAGACAGTTCATGGGATCTCCAGTGATAGAGCACCTTATCGATATGGTAAATGGCACTTACCGGAATATTCTCTACACATCTTAAGAATAAATCATGGTCCTGAGCCCCATTATATTCATCTCGGAATCCACCTACGTTTTTAGCAAGTTCGGTACGAATTACGGTGAAATGACAGATATAATTGTTACTTCTAAGCAGATCCAAATCGAAATCCGGCTTGTAGTGCGGACCGAAATACTTCGTATCATCGGCATTGACTTTATCTTCATCGGAATATATAAACTTTAACCGATTGGTATACACTGCTCCATCCTGCTTAAGATTCTCATCCAGTGCACACATCACTTCATACAGTGCATTGGGAGCCAGTGTATCGTCATGGTCTAAGAGTCCCACATACTCACCGGTTGCCATATCAAGGGCCGCATTGGTATTGGCAGATATGCCATTATTCTTCTCCAGCTTCATATATTTGATTCTGGATGCACCGGTCTCTGCTTCTCCAATCACTTCCATAACAGTGGACTTCACCATATCGGATATGGAGCCGTCTGCAATACACAGTTCCCAATTCTCATAGGACTGATTGAGAACAGATTCCATCATTTTCCGAAGGAAAATAGGGTCTGTCTCATAAGTCGGCACCAGAATACTGATCTTATAGCGATGGATGAAGCTATGTCTTCGCTGTCTGCTAAGTTCCTCCGTAGAGGGAATCAGGGCAAGAGCCTTCTCATGGTAATCCTTCTCGGAGGAATCTCCCTGAAGGCGCTCCACAACCTTCATTACAGTTGCCTTAGCACCGTTTCGCCTAAGATAGCTGACCACACGATTCTTATTCTGTTTCAATAACTGAACAGGATGATTACTCATTCATAAATACCTTTAATTCTTCGGGTGTTCCAAGTACATGTACCTTGGCAGGATCCACATCCGAAATTCTCACTTCGCCACCTTTACTGATCAAGTAATTATAAAGGGGCGCTACATATCGTTCTCTGCCGGCAGCACCGGTAAGTTCCCTGCATCTGCCTTCTTCATAGAACTCCTGATATAACTGCTCATAGAGCTTACAGCTCTTAAAATAATAAGCGCCAAGCGTACAATAATCCGAGATTCTTACTTTCTCCACCACTTCACGGGCACATCCGTCTTCTGCCAGTTTCACAAAACTCCAGTGGTCCCCTTCTCCGCAGAAGCAGGGAATAAATCCATCTAAGTCGGAGG